>NZ_JAOCGL010000103.1:0-13131 GCF_029842485.1 Stenotrophomonas sp. GD03777 | reverse complement strand
TGGCTGGCCACTTCGTAATCGAGCATCAACGCCCAGCCGCCACGGAACGGCAGGCTGTGGCTGCCGTCGTGCGGCAGGCGTTCGTGCTGCCAGGCACGGTCCAGCACCTGCAGGAAGCTGCCGGCGTGTACCGCGTCGTGCTGGTCGCGCACCTGGCCATCGGCATCCAGCCGCAGGCAGTCGCCCTGCGCGGCCAGCAGCAGGCTCCAGCGGCCCTGGGCGGTGCCCGAGGCGGTGGATTCCATCAGCAGCGGGAAGCGTGCCGGGTCATGATGCTGCAGGGCCAGCAGATCGATCGGGTGCGGCAGCGGTTGGATCAGCGGTGCGTGGGTCATGATGGCCAGTTCAGGGATTCAGATGCACGGAAGCCGCCTTGCGGCGGCCTCCTCGTGCGTAATGCACGTTCAGTCGAGCATGGCCCGACGCTACAACCCGGTCAGACGCGCTTGAAGATCAGCGTGCCGTTGGTGCCGCCGAAGCCGAAGCCATTGGACATCACCACGTCAACCTTGGCCTGGCGTGCTTCGTTGGGC
The DNA here is from genome assembly GCF_029842485.1 of Stenotrophomonas sp. GD03777. Classification (NCBI taxonomy): domain Bacteria; kingdom Pseudomonadati; phylum Pseudomonadota; class Gammaproteobacteria; order Lysobacterales; family Lysobacteraceae; genus Stenotrophomonas; species Stenotrophomonas sp. GD03777. The sequence continues at coordinate 12,598 of NZ_JAOCGL010000103.1, read as the reverse complement.
ACGTAGTCCAGGTCGCAGCCTTCGCCCGGCTGCTGCAGGTTGATGGTCGGCGGAATGACGTTGTCCTGCAGCGCCATCACCGAGAAGATCGCTTCCACGCCGCCGGCCGCGCCCAGCAGGTGGCCGGTCATCGACTTGGTGGAGCTGACCATCATCTTGTAGGCGTGGTCGCCGAAGGCGGTCTTCATCGCCATGGTCTCGCCCAGGTCGCCCAGCGGCGTGGAGGTGCCGTGCGCGTTGAGGTAGCCGACCTGTTCCGGGGTCACACCAGCGTCCTTCATGGCCATGACCATGCAGCGGGCGGCGCCTTCGCCGTTCTCGCTCGGGGCGGTCATGTGGTACGCGTCGGAGCTGGCACCGAAACCGGCCAGTTCGCAGTAGATCTTCGCGCCGCGTGCCTTGGCGTGCTCGTACTCTTCCAGGATCAGGATGCCGGCGCCGTCGCCCAGCACGAAGCCGTCACGGTCCTTGTCCCACGGGCGCGAGGCCTGTTCCGGAGCGTCGTTGCGGGTGCTCATGGCCTTCATCGCGCAGAAGCCACCCAGGGCGGTCGGCGACGAGCCACGCTCGGCACCACCGACCACCATCACGTCGGCGTCGCCGTACTGGATCATGCGCATCGCGGTGCCGATCGAGTGGTTCGAGGTCGCGCACGCCGACACCGCCGAGAACGACGGGCCCTTCAGGCCGGTGATGATGCTCAGCTGGCCCGGCAGCATGTTGATGATGGTCTTGGGCACGTAGAAGGGCGAGATCTTCTTGCCCTCGTGGAACTCGATGGTCTGCTCTTCGATGCCGAGCAGGCCGCCGATGCCGGCGCCGACAATGGCGCCGATGCGCTCGGCATTGGCGTCGGTGATCTCCAGGCCCGAGTCGTGCAGGGCCATGAACGAGGCACCGAGGCCGTAATGGATGAACGGGTCCATCTTCTTGGCATCCTTGCCGCTGACCCGGTACTTGCCGAACAGTTCGTTGTCGGCGGTGATGTCAAAGCCCTTGACCTCACCTGCAATCTTGGTGGTGAACCGATCCAGGTAGGCATCAGAAACGTTGGTCAGCGGACCGATGCCCGAACGACCCTGGGTGATGCCTTCCCAGCTGCTGGCCAGATCATTGCCCAACGGCGAGACGATACCCAGGCCGGTTACGACGACGCGACGCTTCATTGCTGATTCTCCTGACCCGAAGGTTCAATCGGGTAACACGGTTTGCTTCGGTGTGATGCTCAAACACACGGGGCCGCAACTGCGGCCCCATGGGGTGCGGTGCGCGGCGAGCGGAGACCCGCGCGCACTGCCGTCTGACATCAGGCCTTGACGTGGGCCGTGATGTAGTCGATGGCGGCCTGCACGGTGCTGATCTTCTCGGCTTCTTCGTCCGGGATCTCGCACTCGAATTCTTCTTCCAGGGCCATCACCAGCTCGACGGTGTCCAGCGAGTCAGCGCCCAGGTCATCGACGAACGATGCGCTGTTGGTGACTTCATCTTCCTTGACGCCAAGCTGTTCGACGACGATTTTCTTGACGCGTTCTTCGATGGTGCTCATGGGATCTCGCTCCAGATGGAGTTGTGGTTCAAAAGTGGTCGCCATCAAGGGCGATGGCCGTGGGATAGTGTAGTGGAAACCGGCGCGGCCTTGCATTGCAGCAAAAACCTCCGCAGATCAACCACTTGCGGCGCAATCCCTGCGCCCCTTGCTTACGGCATGTACATGCCGCCGTTCACATGGAGGGTTTCGCCGGTGATGTAACCGGCAGCCGGGCTGGCCAGGAACGCCACCGCATGGGCGATGTCCTCCGGCGAACCCAGGCGTTCGAGGGCGATGTCGTTGATCAGCGCGGTACGCGCTTCTTCCGGCAACGCCTTGGTCATGTCGGTGTCGATGAAGCCGGGTGCGACAACATTGACGGTGACGCCGCGCGAGCCGATTTCCTTGGCCAGCGACTTGCTGAAGCCGATGATGCCGGCCTTGGCGGCCGCGTAGTTGGCCTGCCCGGCATTGCCGGTCACGCCCACCACCGATGCGATGTTGATGATGCGGCCCTTGCGCGCCTTCATCATGCCGCGCATCACCGCCTTGCTGGTGCGGAACACGCTGGTCAGGTTGGTGTCGATGATCGACGCCCAGTCCTCGTCCTTCATGCGCATCAGCAGGTTGTCGCGGGTGATGCCGGCATTGTTGACCAGGATCGAGATCGGGCCGAATTCCTTGGCGATGCCATCGAGCACGCTGTCCAGCGCAGCGGCGTCGGTGACGTTCAGCGCGCGGCCGTGACCGCCGTGGGCGGCCAGGCGCTCACCGATCGCGGCGGCGCCGGATTCGGTGGTGGCGGTGCCGATGACGGTGGCGCCCTGGGCGGCCAGCAGATCGGCGATGGCGGCACCAATGCCACGGCTGGCACCGGTGACCAGTGCGATTTCACCCTGCAGGGGCTTGCTCATGTTGTTTTCCTCAGACGGGAGCGGCCGCCGCACCGTGCCGCTTGCAGCGGCCACCGGTACGGTCGGCAGGAAACAGGGAAGGTCAGGCCGACCATGCCTCGCGGGCGGCTTCAAAGTCGCCCGGCGTGGCCAGAGGACGGCCGTCGATGGCCTTGTCGATGCGCTTGACCAGGCCGGTCAGCACCTTGCCTGGGCCGCACTCGGCGATCTGGGTGATGCCGCGGGCGGCCAACGCCTGCACGCAACCGGTCCACTGCACCGGCTGGTACAGCTGCTGGACCAGCGCAGTGCGGATGGCGTCCACGCCGTCGTGCACCTGGGCATCGACGTTCTGCACCACCGGCAGCTGCGGCGCCTGCCAGGACAGGCCGGCCATCACTTCGGCCAGGCGGTTGGCGGCTTCGCGCATCAACGGGGTGTGCGAGGGCACGCTGACGGCCAGCTTGACCGCCTTGCGCACGCCCTTCTCGGCCAGCAATGCCAGCGCACGGTCGACCGCATCGGCGTCGCCACCGATCACGATCTGGCCCGGCGAATTGAAGTTGGCCGGCACCACTACCTGGCTGCCTGCGGCTTCGGCGCAGACATCCAGCACCAGCTGGTCTTCGGCACCGAGCACGGCGGCCATGGCGCCGACACCGGCCGGCGCCGCTTCCTGCATCAGCTGGCCACGCAGGCGCACCAGGTGCGCACCGTCATGCAGGCTCAGCGCGCCGGCGGCAACCAGGGCGGTGTACTCGCCCAGGCTGTGGCCGGACAGCACCGACGGGCGCGGACCGCCCACGGCGTTCCAGGCACGCCACACGCCGATACTCGCGGCCAGCAGGGCCGGCTGGGTGTATTCGGTACGGTTGAGCATTTCCTCCGGGCCGCCCTGGGACAGCGCCCACAGGTCGACGCCGGCACCATCGGATGCCTCGGTGAAGGCTTCACGCACCTGCGGATGCAGTTCGGCCAGCTCGGCCACCATGCCCACAGACTGCGAGCCCTGGCCGGGGAAGACAAAAGCGAGGGTGGATACGGTCACGCGGTCATCCGCTTGCTGCAATCGAAGCGGGCCATGATAAGGGGGAATCCGCTGTGTCGTCTGTACGTGCGCGTATGCAGGCGTATGGAGGGCGGCCGGGCAAGCGCAATGGGGTCAGATCCCTTTTCCGCAGGAAAAGGGATCTGACCCCGATCAGCCATCAGCAGAACAGCTGCAGCACGTCCAGATCGCCGTCGGCGAGGAAATCCACGCACAGGCCCACCAGCAACAGCACGCCAGCAGTGCTGGCACCGTGGGTGATGAAGATCGAATGGGCCAGCGCGCGTGCTGAGCGGCCCAGCTTCATGCAGACCCTGGCCAGGCTGCGCAGGCGGCCACTGACCGCATGCACGTGCTCGCGCACCGGCGCCTGGACCTCGCCCATCGCCTCGGCCATCATCGCCTGCAGATGTTCGGGGCGATCAGCGTAGTACTTGGCCACGCCATAACCGAACATCAGCCAGTCGCGGGCCTGCGCTTCGGACAGGTCCATCACTTCCAGCGGATCTTCCTCGAAATCGATGAAGCCGACCTGCTGCCCATCCCAGGTGAGATTGCGCGGCAACGGCTGGCCGAAATAGGCGCCGCGCGCATGCGCTTGGGCAATGGCCTGCATCGCCGCCATCACCAGCCGATCACGACCGGCCTCATCCGCTTCACGCAGGCAGGTATTGAACGAGCTGCCGTTGTCGCCAATCACCAGCGCGGCATGGCCGGTGCCCAGCACGTCCGGCACGTTCACGCCTTGCGCCTGCAGCTCTGCAAGGCGGCGGGCCTCGGTTTCGCGCGCGGCGTCACCACCACGGTGCGGCGGCGGGCGCAGGGCATCGAGATGGAAACGGCGCGCAACAAAATTGAGCAGGCCCAGGGCCAGTGCTCGGCTTCCCTTGCCGTACTGCTTCAGCCAGGCACGTTGCCCTTCGATGACGATGGGCTCAACCATGACAGGTCCTCCTTAAACGCGTTACGGCCCCGGAGGGCCGTAACGACAAGACTTCACATTGTCGTAACTTGCACTATCAATAGCGCAGCAGGGCCGAACCCCACGTGAAGCCACCGCCGAAGGCTTCCAGCAGCAGCAGCTGGCCGCGCTCGACCCTGCCCGACCGCACGGCGGCATCGAGCGCCAGCGGCACTGAACCGGACGAGGTGTTGCCGTGCTTGTCGACGGTCACCACGACCTGGTCCATCGACATGTCCAGGCGCTTGGCGGTGGCTTCGATGATGCGCAGGTTGGCCTGGTGCGGAATCAGCCAATCCAGGTCGGACTTGTCCAGGCCGTTGGCGGCCAGGGTCTCGTCCACGACCGAGTCCAGCGCCTTGACGGCGTACTTGAACACGTCGTTGCCCTTCATGTTGATGGTGCCACCACCGTTGGCGCCGTCCTTGAAACCGCTCGAGACGCCAACCGGGTTCCACAGCAGTTCCTTCTTGCTGCCATCGGCATGCAGGTGGGTGCTGAGGATGCCGGTTTCTTCGTCGGCCTTGAGCACGACGGCGCCGGCGCCATCACCGAACAGCACGCAGGTGGTGCGATCGTTCCAGTCGACCATGCGGGTCAACGTTTCGGTGCCGATCACCAGCACGTGCTTGCAGTCGCCGGAGCGGATGAACTTGTCGGCCACGCCCAGCGCGAACACGAAGCCGGAACAGGCTGCGTTGACGTCGAAGGCGGGGCACCCGGCCACACCGAGCTTGGCCTGGATCAGGCACGCGGTGGACGGGAAAATAAGGTCAGGGGTGGTCGTACCGACCACGATCATGTCGAGCTGCGAGGCATCGATGCCTGCGGCTTCAAGCGCGCGCAGGGCGGCGTTGTAGCCAAGGTCGCTGGTGGTTTCGCCTTCGGCCGCGATGTGCCGTTCACGAATTCCGGTGCGCGACTGGATCCACTCATCCGAGGTTTCGACCATTTTTTCCAGGTCGGCGTTGGTCAGGACTTTCTCCGGCAAATAGCTACCGGTGCCCGCGATCCTCGAATAGATCCGCTTGCTCATCATGTTTCCTGTTGCGCGGGCCGCCGATCACCGGCACGCCCGGGAAAGAAGGCAAAGGCCGCTGCCCGGAGGCAGCGGCCTTCCCGGCACATCAATCTTCTTCGACGGCCGAGGTCTTGGTCTGGATGACCTTCTTGCCGCGGTAGAAACCATCGGCAGTGATGTGGTGACGCAGATGCACTTCGCCGGTGGTCGGGTCGGTCGACAGCTGCTTGGCGCTCAGGGCGTCATGCGAACGGCGCTGGCCGCGGCGGGACGGGGTAACACGGGATTTCTGGACAGCCATGGGATTGCTCCAAACTCGGTTCGTTTTGCTTCGTCGTTTCGTCGCACAGGACGCCAGCGCCCAGCACACTTTTCGCTTTCGCCGCAGCCGCCGACGACAACCGGCTGCTATTGTTTCTTCAATGCCGCCAACGCCGCAAACGGGTTGGCCTTCTTTGTTTCTTCTTCGCTCGGTGCCCAGTCCTGATCGACTGCCTCACCGTCGGGCGACAGCGGCACCACAGGCACCGCCAGCACCAACTCGTCCTCGACCAGGTCCAGCGGACGCAGCTGGCCGTCTTCCGGCACCAGCAACGCCTCGTATTCCTCCGGCAGGGACGATTCCTCGTCCTCGTCGCGGATCAGGCCAAGCCTCTGGGTCACCTTCACCGGCAACAGGAATCGCTGCATGCTGCGCTGACAGGTCAGCGGCAACGCGGTGTCGATGGTCAGTTCCACATAGGATACCCGCAAGACGTCGTCGCGACCGAATTCAAGCGAGTAGACACACTCGCCGTCGGTATCTGCGACCAACCCCTGCAGGCGGGTCAATTCAGCCAGGGAGACCTGACCGTCGAAGCGCCTTCGCGCTACAACCATCCGCCAGGCATCCAGCGTTTCGGGCACGTTCGCGGACATAAGCCGCTGAATACTAAGGATCGCACCGCCTGCTGTCAAATGCCCGCCATACAGGACTTGCTGCTGGCGTTGCCGGCGGGCCAGACTGCCGCACCCTGCCCCGGTATTCTCGCATGTCACTGGTCCTGGCCTCCACCTCCCGCTACCGTCGCGAACTGCTGCAACGGCTGGGCCTGCCCTTCGACTGCGCACGCCCGGAGGTGGATGAAACGCCGTTGAACGGCGAGGGGCCGCTGGCCTTGGCCACGCGCCTGGCCGCCGCCAAGGCGGCCAATGTCGCCGCGCGCCATCCGGGTGCCTGGGTGATCGGCTCGGACCAGGTGGCCGACCTGAACGGCCAGCCGCTGGGCAAGCCTGGCACGGTCGAGGCGGCCTGTGCGCAGCTGGTGGCGATGTCCGGGCAGACGGTACGCTTTCACACGGCAATCAGTCTCAGACGGGATGGAGAATCCCTCGCCGCCCTGGATCTGACCGAAGTGCACTTCCGCGCGCTGGACTCGCAGGAGATCGCCCGCTACGTCGCCACCGAGCAGCCACTGGACTGCGCCGGCAGCTTCAAGTGCGAGGGCCTGGGCATCAGCCTGTTCGAGGCGATCGACAACCGCGACCCGACCGCGCTGGTCGGCCTGCCACTGATCGCGCTGTGCGGCCTGCTGCGCAGGGCCGGATTCGCGGTGCCGTGAACGGTAGAGCCGAGCCCATGCCCGGCTGCTTTTTTCGAGGATGCCTGCCATCTGAATCGGAAGCAGCCGGGCATCGGCTCGGCTCTACAGGACCAGAGGACCTCAACGAACCTCGAACGGTTGCTCCTGCCACGCCTCCACGCTGCCATCGCGCCCGTGCAGGCGCAGGCCGAGCCAGTGCCGGCCCGGCGCCAGCGTGGTGGTGTCCAGCGACGCGTCGAAGCCCACCGCCGGATGCTGCGGATCGGTACTGTCCGGCCAGGCGGGGCGAATGTCGAACACGCGCCCGTAACGCGCGTCTCCGATCGAGCGGCCATCAACCAGCACTTCAACCCGCGCCAGCCCGACCCCATCCTTGAATGCCCAGCCCTTGATGGCGAGCGTTCCGGAGACCTTTTCACCGTTGGACGGCGCATCCAGCCAAGCCATTGAGGGCGTTACGCAGGCCCCCTGTGCACGCTTGGCCGGCAGCCGGAACAGCAGGAACCGCTGGAAGCCATGATCGCTGCTGACCACGCGTGGCGCCGGCAACGGCCCCACCTGCTCGCAGATGGTGTGATAGCGCGCCAGCAGGTCGCGGTAGCGCTGGTCACTGGGTGACAGCACCAGCAGCATCGGCACACTGCGCGGGCCTTCGTGCAGCAGGTCCCACTGCGCCAGCTGTGCGGTGCGCCCATGCTTGTCGTTGAGCGGATGTGGCAACACCTCGATATCGCCATTGCCCAGCTGGAAGCCCAGTTCGGCACCGACCTTGAAGTTGCCCGCCAGGACACGCGTACCCGGTGGCATCTGCCGCAGTTCGTCACGCACCGCCACGGCCAGTGGCTGCCAGCCGGCAAAGTTGCGCGGGTAGTACTTGCTGCCGGCCATCTGCTCGCGAAGTGCCGGCGTGGACGCCATCAGGTAGTAGCCGAACGCCAGCACGGTACCTGCAGCGGCCAGCCACCAGCCGGTACGGCGCAGCCAGCGCGGCCAACCGTTGAGGACCACCGGCACGGCCACCAGCAGCGCCAGGTAGCCTGGCAGCGGCCAGTGGAAACTGATCCGCTCGACATCGGTGAAGAAGCCCAGCAGGAAGATGCCCAGCGTCGACACCCCGCCCACCAGGCCGAAATAGCGCCACTGCACCCGCGCCCCACCGCCACTGCGGGTACCCGCGAGGGCGACCTTCCACATCGCGATGCACAGGATCGGCGTCACCAGCATCGGCTGGATCACCAGGAACCACAGCCCCTCCCACTCGAACGTCCACGGGTGGCGCTCGACCACCTGGAACTTCAGGCCGGCGTCGTGGTTGTCGGCATTCCACGCCAGCAACGGCAGCCAGGCCAGCACGCCCACCGCCAGCGCCACCCATACGCGCGGGTCGGCCAGCATGCGACGGCCCTGCGGCAACGCCAGCAACGCAATGAAGCCGACACCGATGACACCAATGAAACGGTAGTGGCTGAGCGCACCGATCAGCAGGCCCAGCGCCAGCTTCATCGCCGAGGACGCGTCCACGCTGTGCAGCAGGCGTGCACCTGCGTGCAGGCAGATCACCGCCGCCAGCGCCATCGGTACGTCCGGCACGGCCAGCAGGCCCAGCGTGGCCGACAACGGCATCAGCAGCGTCAGGCTGCCCGCCTGCCAACCGGCCACGTTGCCGAACCAGCGCGTAGCGATGCGCACCACCAGCAACGGCAGCAGCGCACCGATGGCCAGGAACGGCAGGCGCAGTGCGAGTACGTGATGGCCACCGATCTCCACGCCCAGGCGTGCAAGCCAGGCGGTCAGCCCCGGCAGGTCGGAATAAGCAGCGGCCAGGTGCTGGCCTTCCTGCCAATAGAACGCCTCATCGACGAACAGCGGCAGGCGCGCAGCCACCACCAGCTTGGCCGCTGTGATCAGCGTCCATAACCAGAGAAATATTGTCCGCGCGCGCTGTTCGCCTTGCATTGCTCTATGGATAATCGAGTGGATTCCAGACCTGAGACGATCATGCCAGCCTCGTCCCCCAATCCCAGCATGCTAACCGATCAACTGCGCCAGGCCCTGCGGGAGGCACAGGATCAGGTGAACGCACTGGTGCTGGGCAAGGTGCCGGAAGTCAGGCTGGCCTTTGTCGCCCTGCTTTCTGGCGGCCACCTGCTCATCGAGGATCTGCCCGGGCTGGGCAAGACCACGTTGGCGCATGCATTGGCCAGCAGCCTCGGCCTCAGCTTCCAGCGCGTGCAGTTCACCTCTGACCTGCTGCCGGCCGATGTACTTGGCGTTTCGGTGTACGAGGCCGGCAGCCGCCAGTTCCAGTTCCATCCCGGCCCGGTGTTCACCCACGTGCTGCTGGCCGATGAGATCAATCGTGCACCGCCGCGGACACAGAGTGCGCTGCTGGAAGCGATGGCCGAGCAACAGGTCACACTGGATGGACAGACACATCCACTGCCCGATCCGTTCTTCGTCATCGCCACGCAGAACCCGGTCGACCTGTCCGGCACCTTCCCGTTGCCGGATTCGCAGCTGGATCGTTTCCTGCTGCGCCTGGCGATGGGCTACCCCAGCGCGCAGGCCGAGCGCGAGCTGCTGCGCGGCAGTGATCGCCGCGACCTGATCGCACGCGCGGTGCCAAAGCTGGACGACACCCAGGTGCGTGCATTGCGTGAAGCGGTTGGCCAGGTGCATGCCAGCGACGCGCTGATCGACTATGTGCAGGCGCTGCTGACCCGCAGCCGACACCATGCCGGCGTGCGCGTAGGCCTGTCACCGCGCGCGGGACTGGCCCTGCTGCGTGCCGCCAGGGCACATGCGCTGCTGCTCGGCCGCGGGCATGTGGTGCCCGAAGACGTGCAGACCCTGTTCGTGGCGGTGGCCGGCCATCGCCTGGTGGCCGAAGCCGAATCCAGCTCGGGGCCGGCGCTGGCGCGGGCGATCCTGCAGACCGTCGCGGTGGACTGAAGGTGGCCACACGCTGGGCACGCATGCAGCTGCTGGCACGCCCCCGCAGGCCCGAAGCCCTGCCGCAGCGACTGGACCGCCATCGCATCTATGTACTACCAACCCGCTTCGGCCTGTTCGTCGCCACCCTGCTGTCGGCGATGCTGCTGGGCGCATTGAACTACAACAACAACCCGGCCCTGCTGCTTGCGCTGCTGCTGGCCGCGGCAGCGATCGCCAGCGCAATCGCCGCGCACCTGCAGCTGTCCGGCATACAGATCGATGCAATCTCCGCCGAACCGGTACCGGCCGGGCATCCCCTGCGCCTGCGCGTGGACCTTTCGTTGCGTGACCCGCGCGCGCGCCACGGGCTGCACCTGCAGCTGGGCGCAAGCGAGGCCTGGGTTGCACTGCCTGCACACGGTCGCGGCGAAGTGGAGCTGGATGTTCCCAGCGAGCGGCGCGGCTGGCTGGAACTGCCCCGCATCCGCCTGTCGAGCACGCAGCCGCTGGGACTGGTGCGGGCATGGTCGTGGGTGTGGCCGGAGCAGCCGCTGCTGGTCTATCCACTTGCCGAGGCACTGGCACCGCCGCTTCCGGAACGTGGCAACGACCCACTGCACACCCGCGCCCATGCCAGTGGCGATGAGCTGCACCAGTTGCGCCCCTATCGTGCCGGCGATGCCCCGCGCAGCATTGCCTGGAAACACTCGGCGCGCCGCGACAGCCTGCTGGTACGCGAATACGAGAAGCCGATCGGCATCGAAGTGGTGCTGGACTGGCGCACGCTGGCGGCGCTGGGCCATGAAGCGCGCATCGCGCGGCTGGCACGCTGGGTCGACATGGCCGAGCGCGAAGGCCGTCGCTATACGCTGCTGCTTCCGGCCCATCCGCCGTTGGGGCCCGGCCAGGGCGCCAGCCACCACCACCTGTGCCTGCGCGCACTGGCATTGATGCCCCATGACTGAGCCTGCCGTCCTGCTCGACCGCAACGCCCGCAGCTGGACCCTGGCCAGCGCAGCGCTGGCGCTGCTGCCACTGCTGCTGCAGCTGCCACCGGTGCTGGCCAGCGTGATCGCGATCACTGCGGTGCTGACCGCTGCGCTTTCGTGGCGGCGGGTGCTGCCGATGCCGGTTCGCCTGGTGCTGGTGCTGGCCATGCTTGCCACCATCGTCTGGCAGATGGGCATGGTGCGGCCGGGCCGCGATACCGGCTGCGCATTGCTGGCGGCGATGCTGGCGATCAAGTCCAGCGAACTGCGCAACCTGCGCGATGCGCGCAGCCTGCTGGGCTTCGCGTTGTTCTCGCCGTTCGCCGCCTTCCTGCTCGACCAGGGGCCGTTGACCACCGGGCTGGCAGCGCTGGCCGCAGTTGCCGCACTGCTGGCCCTGCAACGGCTGGCCCTGGACGAGGGCCACAGCCCTCGACTGCCGCTGCGCGGACAACTGCGTGGTGTCGGCCGCCTGCTGGGGATCGGCCTGCCACTCGCGCTGGCCTGCTTCTGGCTGTTCCCGCGCTTGTCCACGCCGCTGTGGGGCGTACCCGAGCGAGCGGTGGGCACACCGGGCCTGGCTGACAGCATGGCGCCGGACCAGTGGCTGGACCTGATGGCCGACGACACCCCGGCGTTGCGCGTGCAGTTTTTCGGCGCGGTGCCCGAGCCTGCGCAGCGCTATTGGCGCGGCCCGGTGCTGACGTCGTTCGACGGCCACCGCTGGAGCCGCGATCGCGCGACGGCCGGACGCCCCGCACCGGTGGTCGAAACCGCCGCACAGGGTTGGGACTACCAGATCGACTACGAGCCCACCGACCGTCGCCTGCTGGTGGCACTGGACCTGCCCAGCCGCGCACCGGAGGGCAGCAGCTTCGATGCCGACATGAGCCTGCGCAGCGACCGCACGCTGTCCGCGCTCAGCCGCTGGCGGTTGCATTCGGCGCCGCCGCAACGGTTCGACACCGATCTGTCGCCCTACCTGCGCCGCGCGGCGCTGCAGCTTCCGCCCGGCTTCAATCCGCGCACCGCCCAGCTCGCGCGGCAATGGCGGCAGGAGGCAGGCAGCGATGACGAGGCCATCGTCCGCCGTGCGCTGCAATGGATCACCCGCGACTTCTCCTACACGCTGGATACACCGGTGGCGGGGCGCGATCCGGTCGACGATTTCCTGTTCAACTACAAGGCCGGCTTCTGCCAGCACTTCAGCTCGGCCTTCGTAGTGCTGATGCGCAACGCCGGCATTCCGGCCCGGGTGGTGACCGGCTTCGCAGGCGGTACCCGCAACCGCATCGGCGACTACTGGGTGGTGCGTCGCATGGATGCCCACGCCTGGGCCGAAGTCTGGCTGCCGCAACGCGGCTGGGTGCGGGTCGACCCGACCGCGGCCGTGGCACCGGAACGCATCCTGGACACCCTGGACGACCGCCTGCGGGCCGGCACCGATACCCCGCTGCAACAGCGCTGGCTGCAGCTGGGGCAGATGGGTGACTGGCTGCGGCGCGGCTGGAACGACCTGGTGCTGTCCTTCGATGCACGCCGCCAGCAGCAACTGCTCAAGCCGTTCGGGCTGGATGACCTCGGGCCGGCGCAGCTGGTGACCGGATTCGTGGTCGCCGCCCTGCTGGCACTGGCGTGGAT
>NZ_JAOCGL010000102.1:0-13567 GCF_029842485.1 Stenotrophomonas sp. GD03777 | reverse complement strand
TCACCGCGATCGAGGCCACGTTGGCCAGCACGCACAGCCAGAACACCCACTGGAACGCGGCCTTGCGGTGCTTGTGGCGGAACATCGCCTGGCCCAGCAGTGCGCCGGGCCAGCCACCGGCAAAGGCCAGCAGCTGCAGGGTGCGCTCGGGAATACGCCACTGCTTTCGCTGCGCCGCGCGCTTGTCATGGCCATAGAGGCCGAACGACACCGCACTGGCCAGCAGGCACCAGCCGCCCAGCCACAGCGGCAGCACGCCGCTGATCATCAGCGCGATCAACGCGCCGAACGCGGCCAGTGCGAGGTTACGCCGCCACGCCACTTACAATGCGTCGAGGAAGCCGCGCACGGCCGGGCCGAAACGTTCGAAATCGACGAGGAAGGCGTCATGGCCCTGCGGCGATTCCAAGCCGATGAAGTGCGCATCGGCGCCGCCGGCGCGCAGGCCATCGGCAACCTGTTGCTGCTGCTGCACGGGGAACAGGATATCGGTGTTCGCGCCGATCGCCAGCGCCTTCTCCACACGGATCTTCGCGAGCCCGGCCAGCACGTCGCCGTCGGCATACTCGGCCAGGTCGAACCAGTCCATCGAGCGGCTCAGGTACAGGTAGCAGTTCGGATCGAAGAAACGCACGAAGCGCCGTGCGTGCCCTTCCAGATAGCTTTCCACCTGGAATTCCAGGCCGAACGGATCGTCGTCGGTCTGGTCCGAATCCAGCCGCACGCGGCCGAAGCGGCCATCCCACTCCAGCGCCGAGCGGTAGGTGATCACGCCCAGCTTGCGCGCCATGCGCATGCCGGACTCGGGATACGCGTCGTCGTCGTAGTGGCCGCCATTCCAGCGCGGGTCAAGGCGGATTGCCTCGCGCTGCAGCGAGCGGATCGCGATGGAGAACGGCAGCGCCTGCGCGCTGCCGGAAATGTTGACGTGGCTGCGCGCAATGCCCGGGTGCAGCATCAGCACGGCCAACGCGGTCATGCCGCCCATCGAGTTGCCGACCACGCAGGCCAGCTGCTCGATGCCCAGCGCACGCACGACTTCGATGGCGGCGCGCGCGCCGTCTTCGATCGACAGCTCGGGGAAGTCGAGACGATACGGCTGGCCGGTGGCCGGGTTGAGCGAGGCAGGACCGGTCGAGCCCTTGCAGCTGCCCAGCGAATTCACGCACACCACGAACCAGCGGTTGGTATCGATGGGTTTGTCGGGGCCAACCATCGCTTCCCACCAGCCCGGTGCCGGGTTGGCCTCGTTGGCCGCTGCATGCGCGTCTGGGGACAGGCCGGTCACGATCAGGATCGCATTGCTGGCGTCAGTCGCCAGCGTTCCCCAGGTCTCGTAGGCCGCGCGCGCGCCGTGCAGGGCGCCACCGCGCTTGAACGAGAAGGGCGAAGGCAGGGCGTGGAAGCGGGTGCCGGGCGGGATGAATTCGGTCATGCAGCCATTCTAGCGGGGCCGCATGTGCAGCTGGCGACACGCTGGATTCCAGCAGCGGGTGGACGCGGACCGGACCGTCGTATCCACGCATGGCGTGGATCTGCTGTAGAGCCGAGCCGATGCTCGGCTGGCGGGCGCCGGCAAGCCAATCGCAGCCGAGCGTGGGCTCGGCTCTACAAGTCAGGGAAACCGCAGTTCCACCACGCCTTCATGCGGCAGGCTTACCTTCACCGGAACGCTCTGCAGGTCGTCCTCGCTGCGGTTGGCGCTGCCGGTGCGTGAGATGCGTGCCAGCACTTCCACTTCGCGATGGGCCGACAGCGGTGCGGTTGGCATCGGACTGTCACCGTCGCCCAGCCCGACCGTGTCCGGGAATCCGCTCAGCGGCAGCTTGCGTGCGGCCACCGGCATCGGCGGTCCACCCACGGCGCGGGCCAGCACGAATACCTGGGTGCTGGCCGGCCACTCGGTGCGCTTCAACGCAGGCAGCTGCACACGCACCTGCAACAGCGCCGGTGCAGCGACTGCCGTCGCGTCCGGTGCCTGGCCTGCGGCCTCGCGGGCAATCGCGATCTGCGCCTGCAGCGCCTGCGCGGCACCCGGTTCCAGTCGCGGCAGCAGGCCGCTCCACACATCCGCGGCCTCGGCATTCTTTCCGCGTTGGCGCAGGGCGATGCCCAGCAGCCAGCTGGCGCGCTCGGCGTCAGGGGCCTGTGTACGTGCCTGCTGCAACCAGGCCATCGCGGTGTCATCGAACTGCTTGCCGGCATCAGCCTGCGCGCGCGCCTGCGCGGCTTCCACCAGCACGCCAGGATCATCCGGTGCCAATTCGGCGGCCTTCGCGAAGGCGTCTGCCGCAGCTGAGGCATTGCCCAGTTCTGCCTGCGAACGCCCGAGCAATGCCCAGCCATCGGCACGCTGAGGGTCGCGCTTCAGTGCATCCTGCAGGGCCTGCACGCCATCGCGCAGGGTGGCTACCGACGGCGTCGGCTGTACCTGTGCTGCACGCGGATCACCGACCAGCAGGTACAGGCAGGCACCGGCCACGCCCAGTGCGAACACGCCGACCACGAAACCGCGACGACCGTGGTGGCGCAACGGCCACAGCACCAGTGCTGCCATCAGCGCAGCAACCAGGCCGGCCAGCACCGGCAGCCAATGGTTCACCATTCGTCTCCTTCATCGGCCTTGCCGGCCGGCGCCGCGCCGACGGTGCGTCCACGTCGGCGGACGATGCCCAGCACCACCAGTGCACCGGCGCCGAGCACCAGCAGGGGGCCACCCCACAGCAGCCAGGTGCCCGGCTGCAACGGTGGTTGATAGAGCACGAACTCACCGTAGCGGGCGACCAGGAACTGCTTGATCTGCGCGTCGTCGTGGCCCTGCTGCATCAGCTGCAGCACCTCGCGGCGCAGGTCCTGGGCGATCTGCGCGTTCGAATCGGCCAGCGACTGGTTCTGGCACTGCACGCAGCGCAGCTGCGCGGCCAGGTCATGGAAGCGGCGTTCCTCGGCATCATCGCGGAACTGCAGCGGCTGCGGATCGTGCAGCGGCTGCTGGGCCAGCGCGGCCAGCGGCAGCATCAGGAGCAGCAGCGCCAGCAGCCAGCGCATCGGCTCAGGGCGCCGTATGCAGGGTGTTGCCGGCACTGCCCTGGGCCTTCTCGATCTTCTCCAGTGCCGGGATCAGCTTCTCGTCGACCACGCGCTGGGTCATCGCTCCGCTGTACTTCCAGCGCACGATGCCACTGCCATCAACCAGCAAGGTTTCTGGCGCAGCGGTCACGCCCCAGTCGATCGCGGTGCGGCCCTCAACATCGCTGAGCACCACCATGAACGGGTTGCCCAGCTGCTCCAGCCAGTGCAGCGCGTCCTTCGGATCATCCTTCCAGTTGTAGCCGATCACGCGCACACGCTTGCTTTCCGCGAAGCGGGTCAGCACCGGGTGTTCCTCGCGGCAGGCCGCGCACCAGCTGCCCCATACGTTCAGCAGGTAGGGCGCACCGCGCAGGTCGTCGCTGTGCACGATCATCTCCGGATCGTGCAGCACCGGGAGCGCGAACGCGGGTGCCGGCTTGTCGATCAGCGCAGACGGCAGCACGTCGCGCTGCGGGTCACCCGATTTCATCACCCCGTAGATCATCAGCCCGAGCAGGCCGAAGAAGAACAGCACGCCGATCACGATGGCTACCGGCGGCAGCGGGCGGGAGGAGCGCGGGGCAGAGGACTCGGACATGGAAACTCCTACGGACGACGGAAACGGCGGTCGGCGGCGGCGATGAATCCGCCCAGGGCCATCAACAGCGCGCCCAGCCAGATCCAGCGCACGAACGGCTTGATGTGCACCCGTACCGCCCATGCATTGTTGCCCAGCGGCTCGCCCAATGCCACGTAGACATCGCCGTCGAAGCGTGCATCGATGCCGGCCTCGGTCATCACCTGGCCGCCGCTGGCGTACTGGCGCTTCTCCGGGTGCAGCAGGGCCCGTTCGCGGCCGTCGCGGAACACCCGCAGGTGACCGCGGTCGGCGATGAAATTGGGGCCTTCGCGATGGTCCACGCCCTCGAAGCGCACTTCGTAGCGACCGACCACCAGATGCTGGCCCGGTGCCAGCGCCACTTCACGCTGCACGTTCAGCGCTTCGACCAGCAGCGCGCCAGCCAGGAACACGGCGATGCCGGCGTGGGCGACGATCATGCCGAGCATCTCGGCGGTGAAGCGGCCATTGCCGCGCAGGCGCTGCCAGACGAAGCGTGCGGTGCCGAGTGCGACCCAGGCCGCAGCGGCGACGCCGATGCCGGCCTTCCAGCCGTTCTGCGGCGCCTGCCACCAGGCCAGCGCGCCCAGCAGCACGGCCAGCCCCAGCCATGGCGCCAGCAGCGCGAATGCACGCGAAGTTTGGTCGCGCTGCCACTTCACCAGCGGGCCGAACGGCAGCAGCAGGATCATCGGCGCCATCAGCAGCAGGAACAGACTGCCGAAGTAGGGCGGGCCGACCGAGATCTTGCCCAGCGACAGCGCATCGGCCAGCAGCGGGTACAGCGTGCCCAGCAGGACCATCGCGCAGGCGGTGGCCAGCAGCAGGTTGTTGGCCAGCAGCAGGGTCTCGCGCGAGGCGGCGGTGAAGCCACGGCGCGGATCGTCGGCGTCCACGCTCAGCTGGCTGGCACGCAGCGCGTACAGCAGCAGGCTGCCGCCGACCAGCACCGACAGGAACACCAGGATGAACAGGCCACGCGACGGATCGGCGGCGAACGAATGCACGCTGGTCAGCACACCGGAGCGCACCAGGAAGGTGCCCAGCAGCGACAGCGCGAAGGCCGCGATCGCCAGCAGCAGGGTCCAACTGCCGAACGTGCCGCGCTTTTCAGTGACGGCCTGCGAATGGATCAGTGCCGCACCGACCAGCCATGGCATGAAGCTGGCGTTCTCCACTGGGTCCCAGAACCACCAGCCGCCCCAGCCCAGCTCGTAGTAGGCCCACCAGCTGCCCAGCGCTATGCCAAGAGTCAGGAAGCCCCAGGCGACGTTGGTCCAGGGCCGCGTCCAGCGCAGCCAGCGGGCGTCGACGCGGCCTTCCAGAAGCGCTGCCACCGCGAACGCGAACGGCACCGCGAAACCCACGTAACCGATGTACAGCATCGGCGGATGGATGATCAGCCCCGGGTCCTGCAGCAGCGGGTTGAGGTCGCGGCCTTCCAGCGGTGCCGGGTTCAGGCGCAGGAACGGATTGGAGGTGAAGATCAGGAAGGCGAGAAAGCCGACGCTGACAATGCCCATCACCGCCAGTACGCGCGCCTGCACCGGTGCTGGCAGGTGCCGCGAGAACAGCGCCACCGCGCCGGTCCACAATGCCAGCACCAGCGCCCACATCAGCAGCGAGCCCTCATGCGCACCCCACACCGCCGAATAGCGGTAGATCATCGGCAGCAGCGAATTGGAGTTCTCGGCCACGTAGCGCACCGAGAAATCCTGCTGCACGAACGCGGCGGTAAGCACCGCGAACGCGCCGGCCAACAGCAGCAGCTGCGCGAAGGCGGCAGGCCGCGCCACTGCCATCCATGCCGCGTTGTTGCGATGCGCACCGACCAGCGGCAGGCCGGCCTGCAGCAGCGAGGCCAGCAACGCACACAACAGCAGGATCTGACCCAGTTCGGGCAGCACTCAGCGCACCTCGGGGGCCGTCACCGGCACGTCGTGCTTGCGATGGGCATCGCCCATCTTGTCGGCCACTTCCTTCGGCACGTACTTCTCATCGTGCTTGGCCAGCACTTCGTCGGCGACGAAGACACCGTCCTGCAGGCGGCCACTGGCGACCACCGCGGTGCCTTCGGCGAACATGTCCGGCAGGATCCGCGAGGTGGTCACCGCCAGCTGTGCATCGCCGTCGGTCACTTCGAAGCGCGCCTCCAGCGAGCCGACCGGGCGGTTGAAGGAGCCCTTCACCACCATGCCGCCCAAGCGGAAACGCGACTGTGCATCGACATCGCCGCGCAGCACTTCCGAAGGGGTGTACAGGTAGGCGATGTTGCGCTCGAGCGCCATCGCCACCAGCGCGGTGGCCAGGCCGGAGGCGAGCAGGGCCAGCAGCACCCACACCAGGCGGCGACGCTGCACCGGGGTCATCGTTCCAGCTCCGTCGACAGCGTCGTCGCCGCGTCCTGCCTGCCAGCGCGGGTCTGCTGCCGCTGCTGGCGGGCCAGTGCCAGCCGGCGCGCCACGCGCAGGCGCAGCCACGAACCGAGGGCATCGGCGCTGAGTACCAGCACGAATACGGCGTAGGCGCCGATCACATAGGGCAGGTGGGTCATGGCTGGGCCTCCCGGGAGGCGCGCGCGGCATCGACACGGCCGCCGACCCAGGCCTTGCCGGCCTCGCGGTCGAGATTGTCGGCGCGGGCCTTGGCCAGCACCGAACCGGCGAACCAGAACTTGGTGCCGATCACCATCCACCACAGCGGCGCGATCATCGCGCTGCTGATCGCCGATTCACCGAACACGCTGATCGACTGGCGCTGGTGCAGGCCACCCCACCAGTCCACCGAATAGCGGATCACCGGCAGCAGGCTGACACCTACAATCGCCAGCAGGCCAGCGGCGCGCGCGGCGCTGCGGCGGTCTTCGATGGCGTGGTACAGGCCGATCACGCCCAGGTACAGGAACAGCAGTACCAGTTCGCTGGTCATGCGCGGGTCCCAGTCCCACCAGGTGCCCCAGGTGCCCTTGCCCCAGATGCTGCCGGTCAGCAGGGTGATGAGGGTGAAGCCGGCGCCCATCGGCGCGCAGGCCATGGCCAGGATCTCGCAGACCTTGATCCGCCAGATCAGCGCGATCGCGGCATACAGCGCCATCAGCGCGAACACGAACAGGCTCATCCAGGCACTGGGCACGTGGATGTAGAGGATCCGGAAGCTGTCCAGCTGCTTGGCTTCAGGCGGCACCACCAGCAGCGCCTGCCACATGCCGACCAGCAGCACCGGCACTGCAGCAAGGTAGAACACCCGCGACCAGCGGGCAGCGAAACGGTCGAACGTGGGAGGCGAACCGAGTTGGTGGAACCAGCGGACAATCGGATTCATGCGTGGCGGCTATCCAGCAGGGGTGGATTGGCTCTCAGCTCGGTCAACTCAGAGAAATACGTATTGCAGCGGCGGTGGCCAGCGGCGCCAGCACCAGCGCGACCAGCAGGCCGGCGCCCAGCATCAGCAGCGCACCGACCGGATCCTGCCCGCGCCCGGCTGCCGCCAGGCTGCCTGCGCCGAACACCAGCACCGGCACGTACAGCGGCAACGACAGCAGCGCCACGAGAATACCAGAGCGCCGGATGCCAACGGTCAGTGCGGCGACCACGCCACCGATCAGGCTCAGCAAGGGCGTGCCCAGCAGCAACGATGCCAGCAACACCGGCAGCTGGTCATGCGGCAGATGCAGCATTTCGGCCAGCAGCGGGCTGACCACGATCAGCGGCAGTGCCGTGGTGGCCCAGTGCAGCAGCACGCGCACCAGTACCAGCCAGGGCAGCGGCACCGGCGCCAGCAGCCATTGCTCCAGCGAGCCATCTTCGGCGTCGGAACGGAACAGCGAATCCAGCGACAGCTGTCCCGCCAGCAGCACGGCCAGCCACAGCACGGCGCCGGCGGTGGCGGCCAGCAGTTGTGGCTCACGACCCTGGGCCAGCGCGAACAGCACCACCACCAGCACCGCGAACAGCAGCGGTTGCAGCGCGTCGCCGCGGCGGCGCCAGAGCAGGCGCAGGTCGCGCTTGAGCAGGGCGCCTGCGGTCTGCCACAGGCCTGGTTCGGTACCCGGCGCGATCATGCGGCACCGCCGAGGTCGAGCTGGCGGGTACGTACCGGCGGTGCGGCATAGGCGCCATGGGTGGTGACCAGCGCAGCGCCGCCGGCGCGCAGGTGCGCCGAAATCATCCGGTTGACCAGGGTGATGCCCTCCAGGTCGAGGTTGGCGTAGGGTTCGTCGAGCAGCCACAGTGGCGCCGGCGACAGCCAGATGCGCGCCAGTGCCAGCCGCCGCTTCTGCCCGGCCGACAGGTGGCGTACCAGAGTGTCCTCGTAACCGGCCAGGCCGACGATGGCCAGCGCGTTGCCGGGCATCTGCCGCGCACGGCGGCCGTGCAGGCCACACAGGAAGTGCAGGTTTTCCAGCGTGCCGAGGTCCGGCTTCAGCGCCGGCAGGTGGCTGAGATAGGCGACATAGCGCGCACGCTCTGCGTTGCTGGAGGGCTTGCCGTCGATCCGCACCTGGCCGGCGCCGGGCCGGGCCAGGCCGGCCAGAACGCGCAGCAGGGTGGTCTTGCCGGCGCCGTTGCCACCCTGCACCAGCAGGGCTTCACCCGCGTCCACATGGAAGTCCAGCGGGCCGAACACCGGCTCGTCATTGCGGGAGAAGCTCAGGCCGCTGGCGGCCAGCAATGCAGGGGTGTTCAAGGGGCAGGGGTCTTCATGCCGGAGTGCGGTCGCAATTGTAGCGGTGAATTCGCAGGGTAGTGCCGGCCGCTGGCTGGCAATTTCTCCAACTGCCAGCCGAGGTTGCCGGCCAGCGGCCGGCACCACCGACGCGCGGATTGCGTAAACTCGGAGGCCTTGTTCCCCACAGTCCAGGCCGATGCAACCCACCACCAAGCTGCCCAAGGTCGGTACCACGATCTTCACCGTGATGTCCCAGCTCGCCGCCGAACACGGCGCGGTCAACCTGGGCCAGGGTTTCCCGGACTTTTCCGCGCCGCAGCGCCTGATCGATGAGACTGCCAAGGCGATGGCCGCCGGGCTGAACCAGTACCCGCCGATGACCGGCGTGGCCCCGCTGCGCCAGGCCATCGCCCAGAAGGCGCTGGACTGCTACGGCGCGCAGGTGGATGCGGACAGCGAGATCACCGTCACCAGCGGCGGCACCGAGGCCATCTTCAACGCCATCCACGCCGTGGTGCGTGCGGGCGAGGAAGTGATCGTGCTCGACCCGGCCTACGACTGCTACGAGCCGGCGATCGACCTGGCCGGCGCCAAGGCGGTGCATGTGTCGCTCGATCCGCAGACCTTCGCCGTCGATTGGGATCGCGTGCGTGCAGCGATCTCCCCGCGCACCCGCATGTTGATCGTCAACACCCCGCACAATCCGTCCGGCGCGATGCTGTCGGCGCAGGACATGCAGGCGCTGGCCGAACTGCTGCGCGGCACGCAGATCTACCTGATTTCCGATGAAGTGTATGAGCACATCATCTACGACGGCCGTCGCCATGAGTCAGCGCTGCGCTACCCGGAACTGCGCGAGCGCGCGTTCGTGATCTCCAGCTTCGGCAAGACCTACCACTGCACCGGCTGGAAGATCGGCTATGCGATCGCCCCGCCGGCGCTGACCGCCGAGTTCCGCAAGGTGCACCAGTACAACACCTTCACCAGCTTCGGCCCGGCGCAGTACGGTTTCGCCGCGATGATCCGCGATGAGCCGGAACACCACCTGGAACTGGGCGCGTTCTACCAGGCCAAGCGCGACCGCTTCCGCGAGCAGCTGGCCAGCACCCGCCTGAAGGCGCTGCCGGTCCCGGGCGGCTACTTCCAGCTGGTCGACTACTCGGCCATCAGCGACCTGCCGGACCACGAATTCGTGAAGTGGCTGACTATCGAGAAGGGCGTCACTGCCATTCCGCTGTCGCCGTTCTACGAGACTCCGCCGGCCGGCCAGCGCCTGGTGCGCCTGTGCTTCGCCAAGAACGAAGCGACCATGGACGCGGCGATCGAACGCCTGCGCCTGCTGTGAGCGGAGGCGTAGACATGCAGGACCTGCGCATTTCCCTCGTCCAGGGCGACACCCGCTGGCACGACCCGGCCGGCAACCGTGCCTACTATGGCGCGCTGCTGGCGCCGCTGGCCGGCACCACCGACCTGGTGATCCTGCCGGAGACCTTCACCAGTGGTTTCTCCAACGAGGCCATTGCCCAGGCCGAAGGCATGGACGGCCCGTCCGTGGCCTGGGTGCGCGAACAAGCGAAGGCGCTGGACGCGGCGGTGATCGGCAGCGTGCAGCTGCGCGACGGCGAGGGCGTGTACAACCGCCTGCTGTTTGCCACGCCCGAGGGCGAGCTGCAGTACTACGACAAGCGCCACCTGTTCCGCTACGGCGGCGAGCACGAACGCTATGCTGCTGGCCGCGAGCGCCTGAGCGTGGAATGGAAGGGTTGGCGGATCAATCCGCAGGTCTGCTACGACCTGCGTTTCCCGGTGTTCTGCCGCAACCGCTACAACGTCGAACGCCCGCAGCAGCTGGATTTCGACCTGCAGATCTTCGTCGCCAACTGGCCGTCGGCGCGCGCCTATGCGTGGAAGACCCTGCTGCGTGCGCGGGCAATCGAGAACCTGTGCTTCGTGGCGGCGGTGAACCGCATCGGCGTCGACGGCAAGCAGCTGCACTACGCCGGCGACAGCGCGGTGATCGACTTCCTCGGCCAGCCGCAGGTGGAGATCCGCGAACGCGAACAGGTGGTGACCACCACCATCTCGGCCGATGCCCTGGCCGCACATCGCGCGCGCTTCCCGGCGATGCTCGATGCCGATGCCTTCCACCTGGACGAACAGGCCTGAGCCACGGCCTGAACAACGCCGCACCAGCGCGCGCGCCTGCATCCAACGTGCACGCGCGCGCTGCTAGATTCGCCGGCAGTCCGACCGAACTGGAAGTCCTGCCATGAACAAGCCCTTCGCCCTGCTGCTGGCCCTGTCTGCTGCCACGCTGGCCCCTGCTGCACACGCCGCCGGCAATCTCGATTGCCAGCTGCGCTACAACCTGTCCGGCTGGTCGCTGATCTACAAGACCGCCTCCGGCAATGGCACGGTCACCTGCAGCAATGGCGCCAGCATGCCGGTGCGTATCGAAGTGAAGGGCGGCGGCCTGACCGTGGGCAAGTCGAAGATCACCAATGGGCGTGGCAGCTTCACCGGCGCGGTCAGCGTCAACGAGCTGCTGGGCACCTACGCCTCGGTCGGTGCGCATGCCGGCGCAGTGAAATCCAGCAATGCGCAGGTGATGACCAAGGGCGACATCTCGCTGGCCCTGTCCGGCACCGGCAAGGGCTGGGACCTGGGCGTGGACGGCGCTGCCTTCACCATCAGCCGGCGCTGAGGCGCGTCGGCTCGGCAATTCCCCAGCTGATGCGGATGTAGTGCTGTTCGGAGTCGCTCAACAGCCGTTCGACATCGAAACCATTCTTCAGCAATTGTGCGACCGCGTCTTCGACGAGCTGCTCGCTGGCCATTACCTGGCTGAAGCCGAACACGATGTAGCGACGGCCATTTTCCGAGCCGGCCTGGATGGCGTTGTCGAGGTCGCGGTAGAACAGCTCGATCGGGCGCTTGGCGGCGTCAGCATTGGCGCGGGCCTGTTCGGCGGTGATGGTGATCATGGGCATCTGCCTTGGGTGGGACAGCGCGCACGATAGCCAGCGAATCAAAGCCGTTCCCGGAAGCCGCGCACAGTGCGCTCCATTTGCAGCAATTCCTAGGTCGCAGCGGGACGCCGTCGCTGCAACCACAAGGCCAGCAGGCCACACACGATGAGCGTCGGTCCCAGCAGCTGCACTGCACCGACCAGCGCCATTGCCGCACCGATCAACAGGTAGTAGAGCAGGCCGAACAGCGCGCCTGCGCTGCCGAGACAGTGTGGATAGCCGCGCAGGGCCTGGCCGAGCACATTGGGAATGGCCAGGCCGAAGCCCGTCACCACTGGGACCATCGCCGCGACCAGGGCAGGGTGATCATGCAGCAACGCGGCCAGCAAGCCTCCCGTGAGGACCAGGCCTGCGGCGATGCGGATGCGCGTTGTTGTGGCAACGCCTGCACGCAGCAGGCGGCCATTGCCCCACGCGCCCAATGCCGAGCCCAGTGCCAGCACCGCGCCGCTGGCGCCGAACCAGACGGCGGGCCAGTGCAGGCGCGCAAACACGAAGGGGCCGAGTACATACCAGCTGTACATCGCCACGTTGAACGCCGTCACCAGCAGCGCCTGTGACCAGATCCAGCGATCGCGCAGCAGTTGCCGCAGCAGCGGCAGCATGGGCGTGTGCGGGATATGTGCAGGGCGGCTTTCACGCAGGCCCGCCAGGCATGCGACTGCCAGCAGGGCAGCGATCAGCAGCAGGCCGGACTGTACGCCGACGTAGCCATGGGCGGCGACCAGCAGCGTGCCCAGTGCAAGGCCGATGGCCGGACTCAGGGCCAGGGCCATGCCGATCCAGGAGAATGCCTGCGCCAACGCCGGCCCCTGCAGATGGTCGCGCAGCACGGTCTGGGTGACCACCGAAGCGGCGGCGGCGCCGACCGCAGCCAGCGCTTGGGCCAGCAACACCGGGCCGAAGCTGCCAGCCAGCAGGCCGCACAGTGCAGCCACGGCAAAGACGCCGAGGCCACAGAGAAGGGCCGGGCGACGACCGATACGATCAGCCAGGCGCCCCCACAGCAGCACGCCTGCAGCGAAGCCGAACAGATACAGGCTCATGGCCTGGCTGGCGGTACCCGGCGGCAGGGCGAAGCGTTTGGCCAGATCGGCCAGTGCCGGGCTGTACAGGGTCTGCGCCAGCTGGGGAAACATCAGCAGCGCGATGGTGAGCAACAACAGGCGACGCGACATGCGGGCGCTCCACGAACAGGGCCGCGCATTGTGGTCGCGCCTGCAATGGCGCACTCTCTCCATCCTGTCATTGGATATATGAAATCGGACATGGCCTGGTTGCAGCCGGACACGCCCTTCGACGCTGATGCCTGGAGCGCTCCGGTGCTGGGGATCGCGGCGTCACTGGCGGATCACGATTCAGGTTGGCACCAGCATGCACGTGCGCAGCTGCTCTACACCCGGCAGGGCTGTACGCGCCTGACCTACGGTGATCGCATCAGCCTGCTGCCGCCTGCGCGCGCGGCGTGGATTCCGGGCGGGCTGCGCCATCGCGCGCAGATGCGCCAGGCGGTCGACTACCGTTCGTTGTACTTCGACGCCACCCTGTCGGCCCAGCTGCCCCGGCAACCGGCGATCATCGGCGTAGGTCCGCTGCTGCAGGCCTTGCTGGAGCCGATCGCGCAGGCACCATTCGACCATGACTGGCAATTGCCGCGCGCACACCATCAACTGGCGTTGTGCGTGCTGGAAATCGCCGCTGCACCGGTGGCGCCGATGGACCTGCCTTTGCCGCGTGATCCACGCATTGCACGTTGCCTGCCGCTGGCCGAACAGGTGCCGCCCGAACTGGGCGAGCTGGCCGAGCGCGCGGGTCTGAGCGTGCGCACCATTGGCCGGCTGATGCAACGTGATACCGGCATGGGCTATCAGGCCTGGCGCCAGCAATGGCGCCTGATGCGGGCCATGGAGCTGCTGCTGCTCGGGCATCGCGTCGCGCATGTGGCGCAGGACACTGGCTTCTCCGCCGAGAGCCCGTTCATCGCCTTCTTCCGCAGCATGGCCGGCACCACGCCCGCCGCTTTCCAGCGCCACGCAAAAGGGGACGGAGGGGATTAAGTCGTTTTCGCCACGCCATGTGTCGAAGGGGCGAAAACGACTTAATCCCCTCCGTCCCTTTTTTAAAGAAAAACCCCGGCCTGGGCCGGGGTTTCTCATTTCAGCGTGGCCTGTGATCAGCC
>NZ_JAOCGL010000101.1:0-13806 GCF_029842485.1 Stenotrophomonas sp. GD03777 | reverse complement strand
TCGCCATGGCCGTCCGGTCGAGGGTGCCGAGGGCGTGCAGGCCAACGCCGGCAACGGCGCGAGCCCGGTGACCCCGGTGCAGGTGGTGGCCAAGCCGGTGCGTACCGCCGCCGATACCGGCGATTCGTTCCTGACCCGCATCGGCCGCAAGATCCGCCGGATGCTGTCGGGCAACTGATCCTGTAGCACCCGACCGTTGGTCGGGTGGCTTCATGGGCGTGCCGGCCAGCGGCCGGCACTACCGATCCCGTGACCATCTCCACGCCGTCGCGCCGGTCCTGCATAATCGGGGCATGAGTGTCCTGCGCTTCGACAATGTCAGCAAACAGTACGCCGGTGGCCACGAGGCACTGACCGATGTCAGCTTCGAGGTCGCGCCGGGCGAGATGCTGTTCGTCACCGGCCATTCCGGTGCGGGCAAAAGTACTCTGCTCAAGTTGATCCACCTCGACGAGCGGCCCAGCCGTGGCGCGGTGGTGTTCGACGAGCGCAACCTGCTGAAGGTGCGCGGCGGCGACGTGCCGCGCCACCGACGCGCGGTGGGGGCGGTCTACCAGGACCACCGCCTGCTGATGGACCGCTCGATTGCCGAGAACGTGGCGCTGCCACTGATCCTGCGTGGTACCCGCCGTGGCGACATCAACAAGCGCGTGCGTTCAGTGCTCGAGCGCATGGGCCTGGGCCATCGTGAGAAGGCACTGCCCTCGCAGTTGTCGGCCGGCGAGCAGCAGCGCGTCGGCATCGCCCGTGCCATCGTCGGCGAGCCCAAGCTGCTGGTGGCCGATGAGCCGACCGGCAATCTCGACCCGACCCTGGCAGCGGAGATCATGGCCCTGTTCGCCGAGCTGCCCTCGCGCGGCACCAGCGTGCTGGTGGTCAGCCACGACCTGCCGCTGCTGCGCCGCATGCGCAAGCGCGTATTGATCCTCGACCACGGCCGGCTGGTGGATGACATCTCGCCGCAGGACCTGGCGGAGTAACCGATGGCGAAGAACGAAAACAGCGAAGCCGCCGCCCCGTCGCGCGTGGGCGTCTGGTTCCAGCACCACGTGCACAGCGTGGTGTTCAGCCTGGGCCGCGCCTGCCGCAAGCCGTGGGCGACCCTGCTGACCGTGATGGTCATGGCGCTGGCCCTGGCGTTGCCGCTGGGGCTGTCGATCGCGCTGGACAACCTCAAGCAGTTCGCCGGCAGCGTGCAGCAGTCGCGCGACATCAACGTGTTCCTGAAGGGCAACATCGATGGTCCCGGTGCGCTTCGCCTGGCCGGCCAGCTGCGCGACCGCGATGACGTGGCCGAAGTGAATGTGCGCACACCCGAGCAGGGCCTGCAGGAACTGCGCGATGCCGGCCTCGGTGAGGCGATCGATGCGCTCAACGACAATCCGTTGCCCTCGCTGCTGGTGATCACCCCGGGCCAGGGCAAGGACGACGCACGCCTGGCACGCGCGCTGGAAAGCCTGCCCGAGGCCGACCTGGTGCAGCACGATGCGCTGTGGCGCCAGCGCCTGGACGCCTGGCTGGCGTTCGGTGCACGGCTGGTGCAGGTGCTGTCGGTGCTGCTCGGCGTGGGCGCCGCGCTGGTGGTCGGCAACACGGTGCGCCTTGACATCCAGGCCCGTCGCGAAGAGATCGGCGTGCTGCAGCTGCTCGGCGCGAGCGATGGCTTCATCCGCCGCCCGTTCCTGTACCTGGGCGCGTGGTACGGGCTGGGCGCCGGCGCGGTAGCGCTGGCCCTGATCGGCGCCGCCGGTGCCGCCCTGCGCGTGCCGCTGGCCGAACTCTCGCGCAGCTACGGCAGCCCGTTCGTGCTGCATGGCCTGGACCTGCTGCACGGCGGCCTGGTCCTGGTCGGCACGCTGCTGCTGGGCTGGCTGGGCGCCTGGCTGGTGACCGGCCACTTCCTCCGCCAGACCCGCCCGACCGACACCTGAGACCGGCATGCAACCGCAAGCGCTGAAGCACCTTGAAGGGCCCGCGACGCGGGTGATGGTGGTCGATGGTTCGAAGCTGGTCCGCAAGCTGATCGCCGATGTCCTGCAGCGTGACCTGCCGGGCGTGGAGGTGATCGGCTGCGACAGCATCGAGGATGCGCAGCAGGCGCTGGCGCAAGGCCCGGTGGACCTGGTGACGACCTCGCTGACCCTGCGCGATGGCGACGGCCTGGCGCTGGCGCGGATGGTGCGCGAAGCCGCCGGCCAGGCCTATGTGCCGGTGATCGTTGTGTCCGGCGATGCCCAGCAGCACCTGGAGCAGCGTCGCTTCACCGAGTACGTCACCGACTATTTCGACAAGGCGCTGGGCCATGAGGCACTGGCGACCTTCATCCGTGGCTATGTGCAGCCGCAGACCATCCCCGGCGCCACCATCCTCTACATCGAGGACAGCCGCGTGGTGGCCGAGGCCACCAAGCGCATGCTTGAGCGGCAGCAGCTGAACGTACTGCACGTGGTCAGCGCCGAAGAGGCATTCACCCTGCTCACTGCCGAGTCGCTGGGCCGCAGCCGCCACCGCATCGACCTGGTGCTGACCGATGTCACCCTGAAGGGCGAACTGAGCGGGCGCGACGTGGTGCAGCGCGTGCGCGTGGACTTCGGTTACGGCAAGCGCCGCCTGCCGGTGCTGGTGATGACCGGTGACGGCAACCCGCACAACCAGACCGGGCTGCTGCAGTCCGGTGCCAATGACCTGGTGCTCAAGCCGATCGAAGAGCGGCTGCTGGTCACCAAGGTGCTGTTCCAGCTGCGCCTGGCCCGATTGAACGATGGACCCCTGATTCGATGATGGATGAAGTAGCCGACACCCCGACGATCCAGCTGGAACCGAGCTGGAAGCAGCATGTCGGCGATTACCTGCTGCAGCCGCAGATGCGCGAGCTGTCCAGCTTCCTGCGCCAGCGCAAGGCCAGTGGCGCGGCGGTGTTCCCGCCCGGCCCGCAGATCTTCGCCGCGTTCGACGCCACGCCGTTCGAGCAGGTGAAGGTGGTGATCCTCGGGCAGGACCCGTATCACGGCCGCGGCCAGGCGCATGGCCTGAGTTTCTCGGTGCCGCCGGGCGTGCCGGTGCCGCCGTCGCTGCTGAACATCTACAAGGAGATCGAGAGCGATCTCGGCATCCCGCGCCCGGACCACGGCTGCCTGATTCCGTGGGCGCAACGTGGGGTGCTGCTGCTCAATGCCGTGCTGACGGTGGAAGAGGGCAAGGCTGGTGCCCACCAGGGACGTGGCTGGGAGGGCTTCACCGATCACGTGGTGGATGTGCTCAACCGCGAACGCGAAGGCCTGGTGTTCATGCTGTGGGGCGCCTATGCGCAGCAGAAGGGCAAGGTCATCGACACCCGTCGCCATCGCGTGCTGAAGTCGCCGCACCCGTCGCCGCTGTCGGCCCATCGTGGCTTCCTCGGCTGCCGGCATTTCTCGATGGCCAACGAGTACCTGCAGCGCCGCGGCCAGGCCCCGATCGACTGGTCGCTGCCGCCGCGTTCGGCGCTCTGAGCACCGACGGGCTGCTGGGCCTGAACACCGGGCAACGTCTCCCGGCCTGAATGGGTCTGCAGAACGGCCCGTTCAGCTCCGCTTGACTGAAATCGGCCGGTTTCTGCCAGGTAATTGCTTGAATTCCAAGGGATTGTGAATCCCGAAAAGCGTGCTCGCCACTGTCATCAAATCGCGCTACGGTAGGGCTCTGTTTGGGACCAGTGTTGCATCAATAGGATGCTGGAACTTTTTCCTCCTTTAGCAGTCAAAATCCCGGACTGCTAAGATGGGTGCCTATGAGCCAGAACACCTCTACTGCCCTTGTGGCAAACAATCTCCCGATTCCCAGTGCGCTCGGTTCGCTGGACGCCTACATCGGTGCCGTGCACCAGATCCCGGTGCTGTCGGTCGATGATGAACAGGACCTGGCCCGTCGTTTCCGCGACGGCAACGATCTGGACGCCGCCCGCGAGCTGGTGCATTCGCACCTGCGCTTCGTGGTCCACGTGGCCCGCGGCTACAACGGCTACGGCCTCGCGCTGGGTGACCTGATCCAGGAAGGCAACATCGGCCTGATGAAGGCGGTCAAGCGCTTCGACCCGGACATGGGCGTGCGCCTGGTCTCCTTCGCCGTGCACTGGATCCGTGCCGAAATGCACGAGTTCATCCTGAAGAACTGGCGCATCGTGAAGGTCGCCACCACCAAGGCGCAGCGCAAGCTGTTCTTCAACCTGCGCAAGTCGAAGACGCGCCTGGGCTGGATGAACGCGGCTGAAGTCAGCGCGGTGGCCAAGGACCTGAACGTGTCCGAGCGCGAGGTCATGGAAATGGAGTCGCGCCTGTCCGGTCGCGATATCGGTTTCGATGCGCCGACCGACGAGGACAACGAGCACGCCCCGCCGTCGCCGGCTGCGTTCCTGGTTGCCGATGACGAAGACCCGTCGATGGCCTACGAGCGCGAGGACAGCGAAGACAACCAGATGCAGCTGCTGCGCGAAGGCCTGGCCGAACTGGATGCGCGTTCGCGCGACATCATCCGTCGTCGCTGGCTGGATGCCGACAGCAAGGTGACGCTGCAGGAGCTGGCCGACGAGTACGGCGTGTCCGCCGAGCGCATCCGCCAGGTCGAGGCGAACGCGCTGAAGAAGATGAAGGCGCTGTTCACCGCGTAAGGCGGGATGGCGTTGAAGCTAGGAAAAGGCCCGGCATTGCCGGGCCTTTTCTTTTCGGAGGCGTCCTCATCCACGCATGGCGTGGATCTACCCAGTGTCAGTAGAGCCACGCCGCGCGTGGCTGCGGCACGGCGGTCACTCTTCGCGTGCGATCGCGCGCCAGCCGATGTCGGTGCGGTGGAACGCGTTGGCCCAGCTCACCTTGGCCACGCCGGCATAGGCCTTCGTCTGCGCATCACGCACGCTGTCGCCCAGTGCGGCCACGCACAGCACGCGCCCGCCGGCACTGACCACCTGTGCCTGCGCATCCAATGCCGTACCGGCATGGAACACCTTGGCGCTGGCCGGCACGTCGCCGAGGCCGGAAATCACATCACCGGTGATCGGCGATTCCGGATACGGCCGGGCGGCCATCACTACGCCCAGCGACGGGCGCGGGTCCCAGTGCGCTTCCACCTGGTCCAGCCGGCCCTCGATGGCCGCTTCGACCAGTTCGACCAGATCGGACTGCAGGCGCAGCATCACCGGCTGGGTTTCCGGATCGCCGAAGCGCACGTTGAATTCAATTACCTTCGGCGCGCCGCTGGCATCGATCATCAGGCCGGCGTAGAGGAAACCGGTGAACGGGATGCCGTCGGCGATCATGCCCTGCACGGTCGGGTTCACCACTTCGCGCATCACGCGTGCATGCACCTCCGGCGTCACTACCGGCGCCGGCGAGTACGCGCCCATGCCACCCGTGTTGGGGCCGGTGTCGCCGTCGCCGACGCGCTTGTGGTCCTGCGAGGTGGCCATCGGCAGCGCATGCACGCCGTCCACCATCGAAATGAAGCTGGCTTCCTCGCCATCGAGGAATTCCTCGATCACCACGCGGGCGCCGGCATCGCCGAACGCGTTGCCGGAGAGCATGTCACGCACCGCGTCTTCGGCCTCGGCCAACGTCATTGCGACGATCACGCCCTTGCCGGCGGCCAGGCCATCGGCCTTGACCACGATCGGTGCACCCTTCTCGCGGATGTAGGCCAGGGCAGCGTCCACGTCGGTGTGCACGGCATAGAACGCGGTGGGGATGTTGTGGCGGGCCAGGAAGTCCTTGGCGTAGGCCTTGCTGCCTTCCAGCTGCGCGGCGGCGGCGGTCGGCCCGAAGATGCGCAGGCCGGCGGCGCGGAAGCGGTCGACCACGCCGGCCACCAGCGGTACTTCCGGGCCGACCACGGTCAACGCCACGCCTTCAGCCTGGGCCAGCGCCAGCAGGCCGTCGATATCGGTCACCTTCACCGCCACGTTGCGGCACTTGTCTTCGCTGGCGGTACCGGCGTTGCCGGGCGCCACGATCACGTCGGTGACACGGGAGGACTGGGCCAGCTTCCATGCCAGGGCGTGTTCGCGGCCGCCGGAGCCGATGACGAGGATCTTCATGGGACAGGGTTCTCGGAAACGGAAAAGAAAAGCCGGGCAGGGCCCGGCTTGGTGATGCGGATCAGTGGCGGAAGTGGCGCACGCCGGTGAACACCATGGCCAGGCCATGTTCGTCGGCAGCGGCGATCACTTCGGAATCGCGCATCGAACCGCCCGGCTGGATGACCGCCTTGATGCCGGCGGCAGCGGCGGCATCGATGCCGTCGCGGAACGGGAAGAACGCATCGGAAGCCATCACCGAACCCTCGACCACCAGGTTCGCGTCGGCAGCCTTGATGCCGGCGATGCGCGCCGAGTACACGCGGCTCATCTGGCCGGCGCCCACGCCAATCGTGCGGTTGTCCTTGGCATAGACGATCGCGTTGGACTTCACGAACTTGGCCACCTTCCAGGCAAACAGCAGGTCGGTGAACTGCTTGTCGGTCGGCGCCAGCTTGCTGACCACCTTCAGCTCGTCGCGGGTCATGCCGCGGTTGTCTGACGACTGCAGCAGCAGGCCCGAGCCGACGCGCTTGCTGTCGAAGTTGTTCAGACCGTCGCCATGCGGGATGCGCAGCACGCGTACGTTGGCCTTCTTCTGCGCGTACTCCAGCGCGGCCGGCTCGTAGTCCGGGGCAATCAGCACTTCCACGAACTGGCGGTCCAGGATCACCTTGGCGGTGGCGGCGTCCAGCGGCTTGTTGAAGGCGATGATGCCGCCGAAGGCGCTGGTCGGGTCGGTGGCGTAGGCCAGCTCGTAGGCATCGCCGTTGCCGGCGCCGACGGCCACGCCGCACGGGTTGGCGTGCTTGACGATGACGCAGGCCGGCGCATCGAACTGGCGCACGCATTCCCACGCCGCATCGGCATCGGCCAGGTTGTTGTAGCTCAGCTCCTTGCCCTGCAGCTGCTGGAAGGTGGCCAGCGTGCCCGGCACCGGGTACAGGTCGCGGTAGAACGCGCCGCTCTGGTGCGGGTTCTCGCCGTAGCGCAGGTCCATCACCTTCACGAAGGTGGAGTTCATCTGCGCCGGGTATTCGGCACGGGCCGGCACGGCGGCGTCGGTGGCGGTGACCGCCGACAGGTAGTTGCTGATCGCCGCATCGTACTGGGCGACGCGGTTGAACGCGGCCACCGAGAACGCGAAGCGGGTGGCAGCCGTCAGCTGGCCGTTGTTGGCCTCCAGCGAGGCCAGCAGCTCGGGGTACTGCGATGGGTCGGTGGCCACTGCCACGCGGGCGAAGTTCTTGGCCGCCGAACGCAGCATGGCCGGGCCGCCGATGTCGATGTTCTCGACCGCGTCGGCCAGGGTGCAGTCGGCCTTGGCGGTGACCGATTCGAACGGGTACAGGTTCAGCACCAGCAGGTCGATGGCGCCGATGCCGTGCTCAGCCATCACCGCGTCATCCAGGCCGGAGCGGCCCAGCAGGCCGCCGTGCACCATCGGGTGCAGGGTCTTGACCCGGCCGTCCATCATTTCCGGGAAACCGGTGACCTCGGCCACGTCCTTCACTGCCAGGCCCGCCTCGCGGATCGCCTTGGCGGTGCCGCCGGTGGACAGCAGCTCCACGCCGCGTGCCGCCAGCGCAGTGGCCAGCTCGACCAGACCGGTCTTGTCGGAAACGGAGAGGAGGGCCCGGCGGACGGGCAACAGATCAGCAGTCATGGGACAGAATCGGCAGCGGAGCGGGGCCGATATTGTAGGCGGTGGCGGCCGATGGCGGGCGCTGGTGGTGGCAATCAACCCGCACCGATGGCCTGTGGCCGCCTTCAGCACCGTCTGGACGGGGGCGGTCCGCAATCAATTCGATGGGGCACGCTGCCCCAATCGGGTAGGCTGTGCGGGAACTGCCAAGGATCAGCGGGTTCGGATCGTGTCGATCTATGCATTGAAAGGACGTTTTCAGGACCTCCTGCGTCCAGCCGTACGCGGCCTGTACCGCATGGGGATCACCGCCAATGCGGTGACCGTGGCCGCTGCCGTGGTTTCGCTGCTGGTGGCCGGCGCCGTCTGGTGCTGCGCGCCGGCTCAGCCATGGCTGTACCTGCTGCTGCCGCTGTGGATGCTGCTGCGCATGGCGCTCAACGCGGTGGACGGCATGCTGGCCCGCGAATTCGGCCAGCAGTCGCGGCTGGGTGCCTATCTGAACGAATTGTGCGATGTGATCGCCGATGCGGCGCTGTACCTGAGCCTGCTCAGCGTGCCGGGCGTGCGCCCGGAGCCGCTGTGGCTGCTGGCCTGGACCGCGGCGCTGAGCGAATACGCTGGCGTGCTGGGGCTGATGGTCGGCGCCAGCCGCCGCTATGACGGCCCGATGGGCAAGAGCGACCGCGCCTTCGTGATCGGTGCGCTGGGCCTGCTGCTGGCGTTTGAGTGGGTTGGCGCGTTGACGGTCACGGGCGTGGCCGCGGCCATGGCGGTGCTGTGCGTGCTGACGATGATCAACCGGGTCCGTCGCGGACTGCGGGAAACCGCAGTTTCGCCAAATTAATCAAGCAGATAGAAAAAGACAATCAGGAGATTGCATGCGTCAGGCGCAGGAACGGGAATTCCACAGCTTCGACCAGGTACCGCTGTTCTACCGGTACTGGGCGGGCACCACCGCAGCGCCGGCCACCAAGGCCATCGTGCTGCTGCACCGCGGCCATGAACACTCCGGCCGGGTCACCCACCTGGTCGATGAGCTGGACCTGCCTGACACCGCCTTCTTCGCCTGGGATGCGCGCGGCAATGGCCGTTCGCCGGGCGCGCGTGGCGATGCACCGGGCTTTCCGGCGCTGGTGCGCGACCTGGACAGCTTCATCGCCCACATCGGCGCCGAGCATGGGATCGCGGCGGAAGACATCGTGGTGATCGCGCAGAGCGTGGGTGCCGTGGTCGCCGCCACCTGGGTGCACGACTACGCGCCACGCCTGCGCGCGCTGGTGATGGCCTCCCCGGCGTTCAAGGTGAAGCTGTACGTGCCGTTCGCACGCCCGGGCCTGGCATTGATGCAGAAGCTGCGCGGCAACTTCTTCGTCAACAGCTACGTCAAGCCGCAATGGCTGACCCACGATCCGGCGCGGGTGGAAAGCTACCGCACCGATCCGCTGATCACCCGGCCGATCTCGGTGCGCGTGTTGCTGGGCCTGTATGAGGCGGCCGATCGCATCGTCGCCGATGCGCAGGCCATCAGCGTGCCGGTGCAGTTGCTGGTGTCCGGCTCGGACTTCGTCGTGCACCGTGGCCCGCAGGACCGCTTCTACGAGCGCCTGTCCAGCCCGATCAAGGAGCGCGTGCATCTGCCGGGCTTCTTCCACGACACGCTGGGCGAGCGTGATCGGGCACCGGCACTGGCACGTATCCGCAGCTTCATCCAGGCGCGATTCGCCGAACCGTTGCGCGAGTTGTCGCGGCGCGATGCGCACCGCCATGGGCCGACATTTGAGGAGTCTGAAATCCTGGCCTGGCCGCCCGAGCGCAACAGCCTGGCCGACCTGCGCTGGCGCGTGGTGCGCGGTGGCCTGCGCTTTGGCGGCAGACTGTCCGAAGGCATTGCACTGGGCCTGCAGACCGGTTTCGATTCGGGCAGCACGCTGGACTACATCTATCGCGACGAAGCACGTGGCAAGGGCCCGTTGGGGCGCCTGGTCGACCGCAACTACCTGGATGCGATCGGCTGGCGCGGCATCCGCATTCGCGGTCGGCACCTGCAGGAACTGCTGCGCGATGCCGCCCAACGCCTGCGCGGGCAGGGCATGCCGGTGCGCGTGCTGGACGTGGCCGCTGGCCATGGCCGTTATGTACTGGAAGCGCTGGGCCAGGGCGAGCAACGCGCCGAGCGCATCGTGCTGCGCGACTTCAGCGGTCTGAACGTGACCCAGGGCCAGGCGCTGATCGAGCGCCTCGGTGCGTCCGACATCGCCCGTTTCGAACAGGGCGATGCGTTCGATCCGGTGCAGCTGGCGCAGGTCGACCCGGCGCCGACGCTGGCGGTGGTATCGGGGCTGTACGAACTGTTCCCCGACAACGACGCCGTGCTGCGCTCGCTGCAGGGCATCGCCGCAACGGTGCCGACGGGTGGCTACCTGGCCTACACCGGCCAGCCCTGGCACCCGCAGCTGGAGTTCATCGCCCGCGCGCTGACCAGTCATCGTGGTGGCGCTGCTTGGGTGATGCGCCGCCGCACCCAGCAGGAAATGGATGAACTGGTGCGCCTGGCCGGCTTCGAGAAAGTGGCGCAGCGCATCGATGACTTCGGCATCTTCACTGTGTCGCTGGCACGCCGGACCGCGTGATGGCGACGCTGGCTGCAACTCCGCTTGCCACGGCGGGGCGCCCCTGGCGGCGCGCGCTGCTGTGGCTGGCCCTGCTGGGCCCGTTCTTCTTTGCCAGCTACGGCTTCGCCAACTGGGTGGCCGGCCGCCACGCCGAACTGCCGGTGATGGCGTTCGGCTGGGAAACGCAGATTCCGTTCGTGCCATGGACGATCGTGCCGTACTGGTCGATCGACCTGTTCTACGCGGTCTCGTTCTTCCTGTGCCGGCAGCGCCTCGAACTGGACCGGCACGCATTGCGGCTGTTCAGTGCACAGCTGATCGCCGTGAGCTGCTTCCTGCTGTGGCCGCTGCGCTTCAGTTTCGAGCGGCCGGAGATCGGCGGCGTGTTCGGTTGGCTGTTCGATGTGCTGCTGGGTTTCGACAAGCCGTTCAACCAGGCGCCATCGCTGCACATCGTGCTGCTGATCGTGCTGTGGGTGAAGTTCGCGCAGTACCTGCACGGTGCCTGGCGCTGGGTACTGCATGTGTGGGCGCTGCTGATCGGCGTCTCGGTGCTGACCACGTTCCAGCATCATTTCATCGACATCCCGACCGGGCTGCTGGCCGGCTGGCTGTGCGTGTGGCTGTGGCCGGAGCAGGGCACGCCACCGCTGCGGGCCTGGCGCATCGCGCGGCATGCCAAGCGGTGGCGATTGGCTGCGCTGTACCTGCTGGCGACCGCCGTGCTGCTGGTGCCGGTGGTCCTGCTGCGGGGTACGGCGTTGTGGCTGCTGTGGCCGGTGGTGTCGCTGATGCTGGTGGCGCTGGCGTATGCCGGGCTGGGCACGGCGGTGTTCCAGAAGCGCGCCGATGGTCGCCTGACCATGGCGGCACGCTGGCTGCTGGCACCGTACCTGGGCGCCGCCTGGGTCAACTCGCGGCTGTGGACACGGCGTGCGCCGCAGCCGGTGCCGGTGCTGGACGGCGTGTGGCTGGGCCGGATTCCCTGCACGGTATTGCCGGCACCTTTGGTGGGCGTGGTCGATGCCTGCGCCGAGCTGTCCTGCTGCGCGCCGGGTGCGGCGTATGCCAGCGTGCCGATGCTGGACCTGGTGGTGCCCACGCCGGAGCAGCTGCGCGAGGCCGCCGAGGCCATCGAGCGTCTGCGGCCGCAGGGGCCGTTACTGGTGTGCTGTGCACTGGGCTATTCGCGCAGTGCCGCCAGCGTGGCGACGTGGCTGCTGCGCACGGGCCATGCCGCGGAAGTCGGAGCGGCGGTCGCCATCGTGCGTGCGGCACGCCCCGGCATCGTGCTGGGCCCGGAGCATCTGCAAGCCATCACCGCAGCGGCTGGAGTGCGCGCATGAGTGCCGTTCCCGATCTGGCGACCATGCAACTGCTGCTGCGCCAGGGACGCTGGCCCGCGCTGCTGTCGCTGGGGCTGCTGCTGGTGGCGCTGCTGCTGCTGGGCATCGAAGCGGGGTTGGCGATGATCGCCGCCGGGCTGTTGCTGCTCAGTGTGGGCGCTGGGCTCGTGCAGGCCTACCATGCATGGCGGGTCGGGCTGGACGCGAGCCTGCTGCAGCTGTTGCGCGATGAAGGCCTGGAAGGCGAAGCCGCTGCACGCCGTACCGACCAGCTGCTGCAGGACAGTGGCCTGCGCCGCACACCGGCCGATGCGCCGCTGCGCGGCTGGGACGTGCGTTGGGCCGGCATGCGCCGGCTGCTGCTGCGCCAGTACCTGCTGACGGCAGTGCAGGCCGCACTACTGGTGCTGGCCGTAGTGTGGCCGCAGACGTGAACGGGAGGGACCGATGTTCGCCGAACTGATTGCACGCGCTTGCAGTGGCGCGATCCACGTGGTGACCGGCGCCCGTGCGCTGTGGATCGGCTGTGCGCCGTCCAGCGAGCGCCGCGTGTACTACGGCAACCACGCCAGCCATGGTGACTTCGTGCTGATCTGGTCGTCGATGCCGCCCGCGCTGCGGCGACAGGTACGCCCGGTGGCCGCCGCCGAATACTGGCAGCGCGACGGCCTGCGCCGCTACCTGATCGATGCGGTGTTCAACGGTGTACTGGTAGAGCGTGAGGCCGGCCATCGCCAGCAGGACCCGTTGCAGGTGCTGCGCGATGCGGTCGACGAAGAGTGCTCGCTGATCCTGTTCCCGGAAGGCACGCGCAATGTGGGCGATGAGCCGCTGCTGCCGTTCAAGAGCGGCATCTACCACCTGGCGCGGCAACGGCCGGAGCTGGAGTTCGTGCCGGTGTGGATCGACAACCTGAAGCGGGTGATGCCGAAGGGCCGGTTCCTGCCGCTGCCGCTGCTGTGCACGGCTACGTTCGGCACGCCGCTGCGGCTGCAGGCCGACGAGGACAAGGCTGCATTCCTGGCCCGCAGCCGGCAGGCGCTGCTGGACCTGGCGCCGAA
The DNA here is from genome assembly GCF_029842485.1 of Stenotrophomonas sp. GD03777. NCBI lineage: Bacteria > Pseudomonadati > Pseudomonadota > Gammaproteobacteria > Lysobacterales > Lysobacteraceae > Stenotrophomonas > Stenotrophomonas sp. GD03777. The sequence goes on along the minus strand of NZ_JAOCGL010000101.1, from coordinate 1,096 downwards.
TGGAGGGCGCGCATGAGCTATCTGATGGACGTGTCCGGTGACCTGGCCGCGCGCAGCGTGGGCCAGCAGACCGGTCTGCTGTTTGCCGGCGTCGGCGCGGTGCTGGTGCTGGCCACGCTGGTGGCCGAGACCCTGCGCTGGCGGCAGCGTGGGCAGCCCAGTGCAGTGATCGCCAACCTGGTGTCGCGCATCCGCGCCTGGTGGGTGATGGCGATCGTGGTCGGGCTGGCGCTGTTCTTCGGTCGCGCCGGGGTGATCGTACTGTTTGCGATCATCTCGCTGTTCGCGCTGCGCGAGTTCATCACTCTGGCACCGACCCGCTCGGGCGACTACTACGCGCTGCTGGCCGCGTTCTACATCGTGCTGCCGTGGCAGTACTACCTGGTGTGGATCGACTGGTACGGCATGTACACGCTGCTGATTCCGGTCTACGCATTCCTGTTCCTGCCGATCCTGTCGACCATCGGTGGCGATACCACGCACTACCTGGAGCGGACGGCGAAGGTGCAGTGGGGGCTGATGATCTGCGTGTTCTGCATCTCGCATGTGCCGCTGCTGCTCAACCTGCATGTGCCCGGGCATGATCCGGCGCGCAACGTGCTGCTGTTTGCCTTCCTGGTGATCGTGGTGCAGTCCTCGGATGTGCTGCAGTACATCTGGGGCAAGCTGCTGGGCCGGCACCTGATCGCCCCGAAGCTATCGCCGTCGAAGACGGTGGAGGGCTTCGTGGGCGGCGTGCTGAGTGCCAGTGCGCTGGGTGCGGCACTGTGGTGGATCACCCCGTTCACGCCGCTGCAGGCGTTCGGCCTGTCGCTGCTGATCAACCTGATGGGGTTCTGGGGGGGGCTGGTGATGTCGGCGATCAAGCGCGACCGTGGCATCAAGGACTGGGGCCACATGATCGAGGGCCATGGCGGCATGCTCGACCGGCTGGATTCGGTGTGCTTCGCCGCGCCGGTGTTCTTCCATGTGGTGCGGTATTACTGGAAGGCGGGCGGGGGCGGGTGATCCTACCGGGCCTTCATCCACGCATGGCGTGGATCTACTGACGGGCGGGGGCGGTTGACTTTGCCGGGCTTCCATCCACGCATGGCGT
>NZ_JAOCGL010000100.1:0-14094 GCF_029842485.1 Stenotrophomonas sp. GD03777 | reverse complement strand
CGCGCTCGCAGGAAACCGTCCGGTGGCGGGGGGAGGGGCTGGCCGGGACCGTTGGCGCCATGGATGGCGCCATCGAGCCCCCAAGGATGGGTTTACGGCGTGTCCCGGCCAGCCCCTCCCCCGGCCACAACCGGCATCAACAAAGGCGCCGGCAGGCGAACCAGCCGCCCGCGTTTTCATCAACTCAACTCAACCAGTCCTTGCACGCGCCATCCACCTGTTCACCGCACGCCTGCTGCATCCTCTGCTGCAATCGCGCCAGCGTCTCGGCACCCTGGTGCTTCCCGCTCCACGCCTTCAGCTGCCCGGCCAGGCGCTCGAAACGCTGGCGGGTGCGCTGGTGGTAACCCGACGGCTGCGCCTCCAGTTCGGCGATCAGCGAGGCGGTGGCCTGCTCGATGCGCGGCGCGTCGTTCGGCGCCAGCTTCAGCAACCCTTCCACGTACAGCACGCCCCATTGCACGCGGGTGGCCGGGCCCTGCGCACCGTCGTAGGCACGCTTCAACCACTCCAGCGCACCGGCAGTGTCGCTGCGGTGCTCGGCCAGTTCGGCCAGCTCGGGCATGTAATAGTAGGGCTGCTCGCTGCGCTTCAGCTCCGCCAGCAACAACGCCTCGGCACCGGCGTCGTCACCGACCTGGCGCAGTGCGTAGACCGCGCTGCTGATCGTGGCCTGGCGTGCATGCGCATCAGTGGCGGTGGCGTCGGCCGCGGCCACGCGCTGCTTGACCCGATCAACCAGCGGCGCGGGCAGTGCGCCCTTCGGCTGCTGCTGGCGGGCCAGCGATACTTCCGTCAGTGCGCGCGACAATGCGTCGTTGGCGCGCTCGCCGCGCTCGGCATCTGCGCGTTCCAGCGCGACCAGCAGCTGCTGGCCCAGCGTGTTGCGGGTGGCCGGCCCAGTACTGGCCTGCGTGACCAGCTGTGCGCCTGCATAGCCCAGCAACTCACGGTTGCGGCGGACTTCGGCCGGCTGCGCCAGCACGGCCTGCAGCAGCTCGCGTACTTCGGTAGGCGAGCTGGCGGGCGTGTCGGCGGTGGCCAAGGCCAGCAGGGCGAAGCGGCGCTGCAGGGCGGCATCCGGTGCCGCCTTGGACAGCTGGCGCAGTACATCCTGACTCCTGCGCTCGCCGGCCAGGCGGTTGGCGTCGACTTCCCAGCCGTAGTCGCTCAGTACCTGCCAGTCTTCTGCAGCCAACTTCTCCGGCGTGGCCAGGGCGGTGGCCAGAGTGGCAGCGATTGCACTGCGGCGCCCGGCGGCGACGGTCAATGCCCGGGTCAGTTCGGCGGCGTCGTTGCCACCGGCCACGCGTGTAAGTTCATTGCGCTGTGGGTCCAGCACGATCAGGGTCGGGTAGCCGCGCACCCCGAAGCGTTCGCCCCAGGCCTGCGCACCTTCCTCGTCGCCATCCAGGTAGACCGGCACGAACTTGCCGGTCAAGGCGATGAAGGCCGGGTCCTTGAACAGGCCGGCCTTGAGCTGGTTGCACGGTGGGCACCAGACCGCGCCCCAGTACAGCAGCACCGGCTTGCCGCTGTCTGCGGCTTCGGCGAAGGCATCATCGACGTCACCCTGGCGCCACGCGATTCCCTTGGCCGGCGCAGGTGCCTCGGCGGAGTTGGCGGTGGAAACCGGGGCCGGGGCGCAGGCACTCAGCGCCGAAGCCAGCAGCAACACGGAAAGCGCGACGCGCATCGGCAGGATCTCGAAGGGCAGGGTGACAGGGCATTGTAGGAACGCGCAGGGAACCCGCTGATTCAGTTTGCTCATGACGGACATGCGCCGGGGCATGACGCCCCGGGCATTGGCCGGCGCCCGTGCCTTCAGGCGGCTGCCCGCACCATCTGCTGGTAGACCAGCCCGTTGAACTCGCCGGCCTCACCGTCAATCACGAAGCCATAGCGCAGATAGGTCGGCACAGCGTTGAGCGATGCGCGTACGGTCAGGGCCGGCGCGCGTACCTGAGGCAGCACCGCCTCGAACAGTGCATGGCCGATGCCCTGTCCCTGGCAGCCGGGATCGACGAACAGCATCGCCAGGTGGCGACCTTCCTTCAGCTCGACCACGCCGATGATACGGCCGTCCTGCTCGGCCACCAGGATATGGTTGTCGCCGTGCAGGCGTTCACCGAACGCATCGGCGGCGGCGACATTGCCGAACGTGGCGATGCCGGTTGCGCTGAGCGAGGGCGCCACCGCCGCAGTGAACGCGGCCAGGCACACCGCGCTGATCGCGGGCAGGTCATCGACGCGGGCAGGGCGGATCGTCGGCATGCAGTGTTCTTCCCGTGGCGGGCTGCGCGTCATCGCTGCCCCATGCCTGCACGCTAAGCTGCAGGCATGAGTGATTTCAATCCCGCGTACGCTGCGTTGTTTCCAGGGCAGGGCTTGAGCCTGGGCCTGATGACGCCGGTGGCGTCGCAGGGGCTGGCCGATCCGCATCAGGCGCGGCGCATCGCGCGGTTGGCCGACGATCTTGGTTTCGCCGCGTTGTGGGCGCGCGATGTGCCGCTGATGGTGCCGCAGGGTCCGGACGCGACAGCAAGTGCGCTGGACGATCCGTTCCTGTGGCTGGGCATGCTGGCGGCCGCGACGGGGCACATCGTGGTCGGCAGCGCGGCCATCGTGCTGCCATTGCGCCAGCCGCTGCAGGTGGCGAAGTCGGCGTTGAGCCTGGACCGGATCAGCGGCGGACGCTTCGTACTGGGCCTGGGTTCGGGTGACCGCCCGGAAGAGTTCGCCGCATTCGGCGAGGATCTGGAGGGCAGGGCGGCGACCTTCCGTGAGCGTTGGACGTTGTTGCGGGCGGCGCTGTCACCGGCCGCCGATGAGCGCACCGCCGCATTGCAGGCCACTGGTGGCTTCGACGTGCTGCCAGCGCCGGCAACCCGCATTCCGATGCTGGTGGTGGGTACCGCGCGGCAGAGCCTGCAGTGGATAGCGCGTGAGGCCGAAGGCTGGGCCACCTATCACCGCGAAGAGGCCGCGCAGGAAGGGCGCATCGGCCTGTGGCAGCAGGCGCTGGCGCAGCGCGGCGGGCCAGGCAAGCCGTTCGTGCAGTCGATGCTGCTGGACCTGCAGGCAGATCCGCAGGCGCCGCCCGAGCCGCTGCCGCTGGGCCTGAAGGTCGGCCGCGAAGGCCTGCGTGAGTATCTGCTGCGCGTGCATGCGCAGGGCGTGGCGCATGTGATGTTCAACCTGATCGATAACGGGCGGACGATGGATGACGTGCTGCGCGAGATCGGGGAGCAGGTTCTGCCGGATATGCCCGGGTAGGTGTCCACCTTGGTGGACACGCTCTCGCCGCTGCGCCCGCTGAACTGCTGAGCGTTTCCTTCAGTAGCCGAGGCAGAAGCAGTCGAGCACCGCTCGACTCTACATGCAGCAGGCATCTGCGTATCATTCGCATTTGATATCCCGATGCCGGAGCCCCGCGTGACCCAACGTTCCCCCATGCACCCGACCGGACGCCTGTTCGCCGCGGTCGCTTTCATCGAGGCCGTGACCTGGGCCGGCCTGCTCATCGGCATGTGGATGAAGTACGGCCCGATGGCCAACGTGGCGCTGGTGAAGCTGTTCGGGCCGCTGCACGGCGTGGCCTTCCTGGTCTATGTGGCAGTCACCCTGTTTGCTGCCGTGCGCCTGCGTTGGCCGTGGTGGGCCAGTGCCCTGGCCCTGCTGGCAGCGATCCCGCCGCTGGTGACGCTGCCCCTGGAGTGGTGGTTCAAGCGCCGTGGCCTGCTCGGCCTGCGTGCAATGCGCTGAACCCAGTGTTGCGCGCCCATTCAAGAGAATGGGTATCAAATGCAAATACGAGCCGTTATCATTTGAGGGTGGCATCTGGCCCTGAGCAGAGTCGGTGCCGGGTGGGGCGCGCAGGCGCGCCCGGCCAATCCTTTCCTGTTACGGCTGGTGTTTCATGCACGCACGTCCCGTCGTTCCCGGCTTGCCGGCGCTGGTGTTGGCTGCCCTGATTGGCACCATGGCGATGATGTCCTTCGTCGCCGTGATCGGCCCGGTGGTCCGCATGCTCGGTTTGTCCGAGTGGCATGCCGGGCTGTCAGTCACCGCCGCAGGCGTGTTGTGGATGCTGGCCGCGCGCCCCTGGGGCCAGCTCAGCGACCGCATCGGCCGCAAGCGCGTGCTGATGCTGGCGATGAGTGCCTACACCGTGGTCTACATCGCGCTGGCGGTGTTCATCGACGTGGCCCTGCAGGCGGTGCCGCCGGTGCTGGTGTCAGTGCTGGTGCTGGTCGCTGCGCGCGGCCTGATCGGCCTGTTCTACGCAGCGGTGCCTCCTACCGCAGCTGCGCTGATCGCCGACAAGGCACCGACCGGGCAGCGTGCGAAGTTCCTCGCCCGCCTGGGCAGCGCCAACGCATTGGGCATGGTGCTGGGCCCGGCTGCCGCGGGTTGGCTGGCCTATACGAACCTGTCGCTGGCGCTGTACGTGGCCGCACTGTTGCCACTGCTGGCGTTGGCGCTGCTGGCCTGGCGACTGCCGGCGACGCCGCCCGTGGTGGGCGTTTCCGCCCAGCGCCGCGCGCCGATGAGCTGCCTCGACCCGCGCCTGCGCCTGCCGCAGCTGGCGGCGTTCATCGCCATGGTCTCGGTGACCATCGCGCAGGTGACGGTGGGCTTTTTCGCGATTGATCGGCTGGGCCTGGATGCGGCGGCCGGTGCGCGCATGGCCGGCATCGCGCTGACGGCGGTCGGCGTTGGCCTGATCCTGGCGCAGGCGCTGGTGATGAAGCTGGAGGTTCATCCGCGCCGCTGGATCGCCCTCGGCGCCGTGATCTCAGGCATTGGCTTTGCTTCGGTGGCGGGCGTGCAGCAGGGCTGGCAGCTGCCGGCGGCGTACGCGCTGGCCGCGTTCGGCATGGGCTTCGTGTTCCCTTCGTTCCAGGCGCTGGCCGCCGACGCGGTGGAAGCGCATGAGCAGGGCGCTTCGGCAGGCACGGTCGCTGCCGCGCAGGGGCTGGGCATGGTGGCCGGGCCGATGCTCGGCACGCTGTTGTATCGCGGCGGGCCCAGCCTGCCATACCTGCTGGTCGGCGCGTTGCTGCTGTTGCTGTGCGCGCTGGCTGCAGCGCATCGGATGAAGGAGACCCCATGAACGATTCCCTGATGCAGGGCGCGTGGCCGGAGGCTGCGCCAGCGCCGCAGGAGAGCAGCGACGACGCGACGCTGTTCCTCCTGCGGCACGCTGGCCAGCACGTGCACGCACGCGGTTGCCGCGCCACGCTGCCGGCCGGTGCGCTGGCGACGTTGGCGGAACGCGTTTCGGTGTTCTTTGCCCAGCAGCGCGGCGGCCCGGGCCTGCTGGTTGGCGCAGTCCCATTCGAACCCCGTGCCGACGACGCGTTGTACCAGCCCGAGCGCCTGCTGCCAGCGCTGGCACTACAGCCACAGGCCGCGCCAGCGCTGGAGGGTGCCCTGCAGGCCGAGCCTTCGGCGCAGGCGTACGCGGCGTCGGTGGCTGCGGCGGTGCAGGCACTGCGCGCGCCCGAACTGGACCTTCAGAAGGTGGTGCTGGCGCGCAGCCTGGTGGCACGCACCCACCGGGTGCTGTCTCCGGACGTGCTGCTGGCACGGCTGGGCGCGGATCCTTCGGTGGCGACCTATGCGGTTCCGCTGCCGGTGGAAGTGGGTCAGGCGCCAGCGTGGCTGGTGGGCGCGACCCCGGAATTGCTGCTGCGCAAGCGTGGTGCTGAGCTGTTGTCGCACCCGCTGGCGGGGTCTGCGCGGCGCTGCGCCGATGCTGCCGAGGACGAGCGCGCCGCGCAGAACCTGCTGGCCTCGACCAAGGACCATGACGAGCACCGTCATGTGGTCGAGGCGATCGTCGAGGGTCTGGCGCCGTATTGCAGCCACATCGATGCACAGCCGCGGCCGGCGCTGCATGCCACCGCCAGCATGTGGCATCTGGGCACACGCATCCATGCCACGCTGAAGGATCCGCACACGTCGGCCGCCGAGCTGCTGGCGCAACTGCACCCTACGCCGGCGGTCTGCGGTACGCCGCGGTTGGCGGCGCTGCAGCGCATCCGCGAGCTGGAAACGGTGCCGCGCGGCTTCTATGCCGGCGCCGTGGGCTGGTTGGATGCGCAGGGTGACGGCGACTGGTATGTGGCAATCCGCTGCGCACGCCTGCAGGGAATGCAGCTGCGCCTGTTCGCCGGCGCCGGCATCGTTGCCGACTCGCAGCCCGAGGCCGAGGTGGCCGAGACCGCTGCGAAGTTCGCCGCCCTGCTGAATGCGCTGGGTGTCCATGAATCCGCGCCTGCGATCGAGCCTGCCGCATGACTACCTCCACTGACGCTTCCCGCCTGGCACTGCAGCAGGTGTGGCCGGATGACCTGGTCGCGCGCTATCGCGAGGCCGGTCATTGGCGTGGCGAGACCTTTCCGGCGTTCCTGCGCGAACGTGCAGAACGCTATGCCGATGACATCGCGGTGGTCGCCGGCGACGTGCGCCTGAGCTATGCGCAGCTGTGGCACGAGGCCGGGCGGATCGGTGCAGGCCTGCTGGCGCTGGGCCTGCAGCCTGGCGAACGGGTGCTGGTGCAGCTGGGCAACACCGCAGGCTTCATCACCACGGTCTGCGGCCTGTTCCGGGCCGGCCTGGTGCCGGTGTACGCGCTGCCGGCGCACCGCATCACCGAGCTGGCGCACTTCGCCAACAAGGCCGAAGCCAGTGCCTACATCACCACGCCACTGCACGATGGCTTCGATCATCGCGGGCTGGCGCGGGCACTACAGGCCGAGGCCCCGGCAGTGCGCCATGTGGTGATCGACGGCGATGCGGCGGAGTTCATCGCGCTGGAGGCACTGCAGGGCGATCGCAGCCGGTTGCCGGCCGATCCGGACCCGCAGTCTGTGGCGTTCCTGCAGATTTCCGGTGGGAGCACCGGGCTGTCCAAGCTGATTCCACGCACGCATGACGACTACATCTATTCGTTCCGTGCCAGCAATGAAATCTGCGGCATCGACCGCGACAGCGTCTACCTGGTCGCGCTGCCGGCCGCGCACAATTTCCCGATGAGCTCGCCCGGCTTCTTCGGCGCGTTGTATGCCGGTGCCCGCGTGGTGCTCAGCCCCGGCCCCGGGCCGGACGCCGCATTCCCGCTGATCGCACGGGAGCGGGTGACCTGCTGCGGCCTGGTGCCGCCGCTGGCGCTGCTGTGGGCGCAGGCCGCCGCCACCAGCAAGTATGACGTGTCGAGCCTGCAGGTGCTGCAGGTGGGCGGTGCCAAACTGGTGCCGGAAGCCGCACGGCGAGTGATCGACGGCCTTGGCTGCACGCTGCAGCAGGTGTTTGGCATGGCCGAAGGCCTGGTCAACTACACGCGGCTGGATGATCCGGAGGACCTGATCGTGGCTTGCCAGGGTCGGCCGATCAGTCCGGACGACGAAGTGCGCGTGGTCGATGACCATGACCAGCCGGTGGCCGAAGGCGAGGTGGGGCATCTGCTCACCCGTGGCCCGTACACCATCCGTGGCTACCACAACGATGCGGTGGCCAATGCGCGCTCGTTCACCGATGACGGCTTCTACCGTACCGGTGACCGTGTGCAGCAGCTGCCCGGAGGCTACCTGGTGGTGCAGGGGCGTGCGGGTGACCACATCAACCGGGCGGGCGAGAAGATCTCTGCTGAAGAGATAGAGGACCACCTGCTGGCACATCCGGGCGTGTTCGATGCGGCCGTGGTCTCGATTCCCGACGAGTACCTGGGCGAGCGCAGCTGCGCCTTTGTGATCCCGCAGGGCGAACCGTTCAAGGCGCCGGCACTGAAGGCCTGGATGCGCGGGCGCGGCCTGGCGGCGTTCAAGGTGCCCGACCAGATCGTGTTCGTCGACAGTTTCAATACCACGGCGGTCGGCAAGATCAGCCGCCGCGAATTGCGCGCGCAGCTGCGTGCGCGTCATCTGCAACAGACAGGAGGAACGCGCTGATGGCGCTGCCCCGTATCACCGACTATCCCTTGCCGACCGCCGCCGAACTACCGCAGGCGCGTGGCCCGTGGCGCCCGCAGCGCGATCGTGTGGCTTTGCTGGTGCACGACATGCAACGCTACTTCCTGGCGGCATTCGACGCCGGCAGCACGCCCTTGCGGCCGGCGGTGGACAACATCGTGCGCCTGCTGGCGCACTGCCGCGCGCAGGGCATTCCGGTGTTCTACACCGCCCAGCACGGTGACCAGGACCGTCGCGACCGCGGCCTTCAGGCCGACCTGTGGGGACCGGGCATGCGTCGCAGCGCCGATCATGAGCCGATCATCGAGGCGCTGGCGCCGCAGCCGGGCGAGCATGTGCTGGTCAAGCATCGCTATAGCGCCTTCCAGCGCAGCAACCTGGAGACGCTGATGCGGGTACGTGGGCGTGATCAGCTGCTGGTGACCGGCGTGTACGCCCATATCGGCTGTACCGCGACCGTGGTCGATGCCTTCCAGCGTGATATCGAGGCCTTCATCGCCGCTGATGCGGTGGCCGACTTCTCGCGTGCCGATCACGATCAGGCGCTGCACTGGATCGCGCGCACCTGTGGTGTGCCGATGACCACCGATCAGCTGCTGGAGGTGCTGTGATGGCTGCCATGGGTGAGGCGCTGGATCTGGAGCGGATGCGTGCCGACGTGGCGCGTGTCCTGGAGTGCACGCCGGCCGAGATCGGTGACGACGACAACCTGATCGACCTGGACCTGGACTCGATGCGCATGCTCGGCCTGGTCCTGGCCTGGGGCAACAATGGCCTTCCGCTGGAGTTCTCGCAGTTGGCCGAGCACACCACGCTGCGCCAGTGGTGGGGTGTGGTGCAGCAACTGCAGGCCGCGCAGAACGCATGAACGCCGCAGCGCTGGCCACGCCGGTGGCGTTGACCGAGGCCCAGGCTGGGCTGTGGTTTGCACAGCGGCTGGCACCGGCCAATCCGTCATTCAATACCGCGCACGCGGTATGGATCGACGGCCCGCTGGACGTGGCCGCGTTCGTCGCAGCGGCAGACCGGGCTGCGCGCGAGGCCGAGGCTTTCGCATTGCGCTTTGCCGAAGGTGCCGATGGCCAGCCACTACAGTGGCATGACCCGGTACACGTACCGCTGCTTTCCGTACGCGATGTGTCCGCCGAGGCGGATCCCGCCGCTGCGGCACGCAGCCTGATGCACGCCGACCGGCTGAGCCCGGTCGATCCCACCCGCGACCGGATCAGCCAGCAGGTGCTGCTTGAACTGGGTGGGCAGCGCTGGGTCTGGTACCTGCGGGTGCATCATCTGGCTGCCGATGGCTACGGCATGGCGCTGTTCACCGATCGCGTGTGCGCGTTGTACGCCGGCCGCAAGGGTGAGCCACTGCCAGGACTGTCCGCTGTGCTGGCCGACGATGCCGCCTACCGTGCCGATCCGCGCCGCGTGCAGGCCGGGCAGTGGTGGCGTGAGCACATGCAGGGCGCACCGGCAGGCGCAGGCCTGGCCGGCACGCTCGCGGCCAGTGACGACGCGCTGCGCTGGGTGCAGCCGCTCGATGCGGCATTCCGTGAGCTGTTGCTGCAGGCTTCGGTGCGTTGGCTGCAGCCTTGGCCGGATGTGCTGGCCGCGCTGGCGGCCGAGTACCTGCGGCGGATGAGTGGCGCCGATGAAGTGGTGCTGGGCGTGCCCTACATGGGGCGGTTGGGCAACGCGTCGGCGCGGGTGCCGGCGATGGTCATGAATGTGTTGCCGCTGCGCGCGGCGGCCGGCGAGGGCAGCGTCGAGGCCTTTGCCCGGGGCCTGGGTCGCCAGCTCAGCCAGGGCCGCAGGCACGGCCGCTACCGGGGCGAGCAGCTGCGCCGGGACCTGGGCCTGGTCGGCACGCAGCAGCGCCTGCACGGCCCGCTGGTGAATGTGCAGCCGTTCTACAGGCCGCCGGCCCTGCCCGGCGTGCAGGCGGCGCTGGAGGTGCTGTGCACCGGGCCGGTGGATGACCTGGCGCTGGGTTTCCGTGGCGATGGCCAGCACCTGCTGGATCTGGAGATCGAGGCCAATCCCGCGCTGTACAGTCGCGAGGATGTCGAGGCGCACGCGGCGCGGCTGCTGAATTTCGTGTCGGCGGCGCTGCAGGCTGACGATATCGAAGCCGTACCCTTGGCCACGCCCATGGAGGCGCAAGAGGTGCTGCAGGGTTTCAACGCCACCGCGCACGCGCTTCCTGAGACCACCCTGGTTGAATTGCTGCAGCAGGGCATGGATCGGGACCCGCACGCGCCTGCGCTGGTGTTCGGCGATGCTGCCATGGATTACGCAACGCTGGAAGCGCGCAGTTTCGCGCTGGCGGCACAGCTGCGGGCGATGGGTGTCGGCCCGGGCAGCGTGGTGGCGGTGGCATTGCCGCGCTCGCTGGCGCTGGTGATCGCGCTGGTGGCCGTGCTGCGCGCAGGCGCGGCCTACCTGCCGCTGGACCTTGCCCATCCCGACGAGCGGCTGGCGCGGATCTTCGCCTCGGCGCAGCCGGTGTGCGTTCTGGCTGCGGCGGAGGTTTCGGCGCGCATGGCCGGCGTACCGGTGCTCGCGCCGGAGCAGTGGACCGCGCTGAGCTTCGCCGCGCCGTGGGCCGATCCGGCGCCCAGCGATGCGGCCTATGTGATCTATACCTCCGGTTCGACCGGGGAACCGAAGGGCGTGGTCGTCGAACACCGTGCCATCGTCAACCGCCTGCTGTGGATGCGCGAGCACTACGGCATCCGCGCCGATGACCGCGTGCTGCAGAAAACCCCGGCCACCTTCGATGTCTCGGTCTGGGAGTTCTTCCTGCCGTTGCTGTGCGGAGCCACGCTGGTGGTTGCCGGGCCCGATGCGCATCGCGACCCCACCGAACTGGCGCGGCTGATCCGCGGGCATGGCATCACCACGGCGCATTTCGTGCCGTCGATGCTCGATGCCTTCCTCGCTGCACCGGCCTCCGAAGGCCTGCAGCTGCGACGGGTATTCACCAGTGGCGAGGCGCTGGACGCCGCGTTGCGCGACCGCTTCCACGCGCGCATGCACGCCGAGCTGCACAACCTGTACGGCCCGACCGAAGCCGCGGTGGACGTCAGCTACTGGCCAGCGTCGGCGCAGGATCGATCGCGGCCGGTGCCGATCGGCTTCCCGGTCTGGAATACCCGCCTTTACGTGCTGGACGCGCGGATGCAGCCGGTGCCGGTCGGTGTGGCCGGTGACCTTTATCTGGGCGGTGTGCAGCTGGCGCGTGGCTATCTCGGTCGCGAGGACCTGACTGCCGAACGCTTCCTTGCCGATCCTTTCCTGGCGGGCGAGCGCATCTACCGCACCGGCGACATAGCGCGCTGGCGCAGCGATGGCGCGGTGGAGTACCTGGGCCGCAGCGACCATCAGGTGAAACTGCGCGGCCTGCGCATCGAGTTGGGCGAGATCGAGGCGGCTTTGCGCGAACTGCCGGGCATGGAGCGGGTGGAAGTGCTCCTGCGCCACGACGCACCCGGCGATGCCCGGCTGGTAGCCTATGTGCCGTCGGCACTGGCCGACGCCAGCATGCTGCGCAGTCATCTGGCCACACGCGTGCCGGATTACATGGTGCCGTCCGCCTTCGTTGGCGTGGATCACTGGCCGGTGACCGCCAACGGCAAGTTGGATCGCAACGCGCTGCCCGTACCACCGCGGCAGGAGATCGCCGGGCTGGCGCCGCGCACGCCGTTGGAACAGGAGCTGGCGTCGCTGTTTGCCCAGGCACTCGGGCGAGAAGCGCCGGTGGCGGTGGATGCGGATTTCTTCAGTCTCGGCGGTGACTCACTGTCGGCGGTGCACCTGCTGCTGGCGATCGAACAGCGCTGGCGCTGCGATCTCGGTCTGGGGGCCTTGTTTGCCCAGCCCACCGTGGCTGCGCTGGCGGTTCGCATTGCCGAGCCGCCCGCGCTGGCCGATCACGCACTGGGGCCGGTGATTGCGCTGGCCGCGACCGAACCGGCCGGGCCTACGCCGCTGTTCGTGCTGCACCCGGCCGGCGGCATCGCCTGGAACTACCGCGCCCTGGCCCGGGCACTGCAGCCGGCACGCCCGGTATATGGCCTGCAGTCGCCGGCACTGGACGCGCGGCAGCCGCTGCCGAGCAGTATCGAGGCGATGGCCAACGACTACGTACAGCGTGTGGTCGCATTGCAGCCGACGGGGGCGGTGCATCTGCTGGGCTGGTCGGTGGGTGGCATCCTCGCCCAGGCGATGGCGGTGCGACTGCATGAGATCGGGCGCGAGGTCGGCGAACTTGTACTGCTGGACGCCTATCCCAGCGAGTGCTGGCGGGCCGAGCCGGAGCCCGATGCCATCGCCGCATTGCGGGCACTGCTGGCGATTGCCGGTCATGACCCGGATGCGCATCCGGAACTGGACAGCCGGGAACGCATTCTCGCGTTCCTGCGTCGTGGCGGCAGTGCGCTGGGTAGCCTGCCGGATGTCGTGCTGGATGGCGTGGTGCGCGCCGTGACCGGCACCAATCGACTGATCCGTGAACATATCCACCGGCCGTTCGATGGCACGCTGGTGCATGTGCGTGCCGGTCGAGATCACCAGGCGCGGCCACAGTTGCGGTCGGCGTTGTGGCGGGCACACGCGCGCAGGGTGCAGTCGTTGGAACTGCCATTCCTGCACGCAGAGCTGACCGGACGCGATGCAGTGGCGCAGCTCGCGCCGTGGTTGTCGGCACGCTTGCGCCAATGGGACGAACAACAGGAGATCGCAACATGCAGTTGACCGGTTTCAAAGGCCGCGTGGCGTTGGTGACCGGCGCCGCCGGTGGCATCGGCGAGGCACTGGTACGGTTGCTGGCCGAGGCCGGTTGCACCGTGGTGGCGACCGATCGCGAGGCGCCTGTTACGGCAGATGTGCGTGTGCATACCTTCGCACTCGACGTGACCGACAGTGCCGCCGTGGACGGCTTGGTGGATCAGGTCGAGTCCAGCATCGGGCCGATCATGCTGGCCGCCAGCGTGGCCGGTGTGCTGCATGTGGGCGGCGTGACCGAGACCGGCGATGACGACTGGCGCCGGGTGTTCGCGGTGAACACCGACGGGGTGTTCCATGTCGGGCGTGCCCTGGCGCGGGTGATGTCGCCGCGCGGGCAGGGCGCGATGGTTACCGTCAGCTCGAATGCGGCCGGTGTGCCGAGGCATGGCATGGCCGCCTATGCGGCATCCAAGGCCGCCGCCACGATGTTCACCCGCTGCCTCGGGCTGGAGCTGGCGCCGTTGGGCATCCGCTGCAACATCGTCGCCCCGGGGTCCACGCTGACCCCGATGCAGACCGGCATGTGGCAGGACGAGCACGGAGCCGAACGGGTGATCGTCGGCAACCTGGAGACCTACAAGGCCGGCATCCCACTGCGCAAGCTGGCCACCCCGGAAGACATCGCGCACTCGGCGATGTTCCTGCTCTCCGAGCAGGCCGGGCACGTAGCGATGAGCGACCTGTACGTGGACGGCGGCGCCACCCTGCGCGGCTGAGGTCTGGTAGTGCCGGCCGCTGGCCGGCAACCTCATTCAACTTCAGACATCTCCCAACCCCCATCGAGGCTTGGCCTGACAGCCAACGCCCAATGATCGACCCACCATGGCGCATGAGCAGCCATCGCCTCCGCCTGGGCCGTCACTCGATCATCGGCCAGGCCTATGTCCTGACAACCACGACCCACCAGCGCCGCCGGCTCTTTGAAAGCGAAGCTGCAGCAGCATGTGTAATCGACCAGTTCCATTACGTCGAACAGTGCGGGCTCGTATGGTCACACGCATGGGTTGTCATGCCGGATCACGTCCACTGGATGTTCGAGCTGCGTGCAGTTCACCTTCCAGACGTCGCGCGCCGGATGAAATCGTCGAGCGCACTTGCCCTGAATCGCCTGGCGGGCCGTCGAGGTACGGTGTGGCAGCCCGGCTACTTCGATCATGCAGTAAGGACCGAAGAGTCGCTGGCGCGGCAGGCCCTGTACATCCTGGGCAATCCGGTGCGCGCCGGTCTTGCTGGGCAGATTGGCGAGTATCCGTATGCGTGGTCGGCCTGGGGGTGATGCCGGCCAGCGGCCGACACTACCACAGCGCAGATCCCGTTCCGGTGCACAGGG
>NZ_JAOCGL010000010.1:0-64942 GCF_029842485.1 Stenotrophomonas sp. GD03777 | reverse complement strand
CCTTCCTCGGCCATTATCCGGGCCGGGTACTGATCGCCGCCGATTCGCCCGGCCGCCGCGAGGCACTGCTGGAAGTGCTGCAGGCCGCCGAGCTGAAGCCGCCGGTGGTGGCCGACCTGCCCAGCTTCCTCGCTAGCGATGCGCGCTTCGCGATCGCGGTGGCGCCGCTGGAAGATGGCTTCGCGCTGGACGACCCGCGCATCGCGGTGCTGACCGAGCGCCAGCTGTTCCCCGAGCGCGCCGGCAGCACCCGCCGCACGCGCCGTGCCGGCCGCGAGCCGGAGGCGATCATCCGCGACCTCGGCGAGCTGACCGAGGGTGCGCCGATCGTGCACGAGGACCATGGCGTCGGCCGCTACCGTGGCCTGATCGCGATGGACGTCGGCGGCATGCCCGGCGAGTTCCTCGACATCGAATATGCCAAGGGCGACCGCCTGTATGTACCGGTCGCCCAGCTGCACCTGATCAGCCGCTACTCCGGCGCTTCGGCGGAAACCGCACCGCTGCATTCGCTCGGTGGCGAGCAGTGGAGCAAGGCCAAGCGCAAGGCCGCCGAGAAGGTGCGCGATGTCGCCGCCGAACTGCTGGAAATCCAGGCCCGCCGCCAGGCGCGTGCCGGCCTGGCACTGCAGGTCGACCGCGCGATGTACGAGCCGTTCGCCGCCGGTTTCCCGTTCGAGGAAACCCCCGACCAGCTGGCTGCGATCGATGCCACCCTGCGCGACCTGGCCAGCAGCCAGCCGATGGACCGCGTGGTCTGCGGCGACGTCGGCTTCGGCAAGACCGAGGTGGCGGTGCGCGCTGCATTTGCTGCGGCCAGTGCCGGCAAGCAGGTGGCGGTGCTGGTGCCGACCACGCTGCTGGCCGAGCAGCATTACCGCAACTTCCGCGACCGTTTCGCCGATTACCCGCTGAAGGTCGAAGTGCTGTCGCGCTTCAAGACCAGCAAGGAAATCAAGGCCGAACTGGAGAAGGTGGCCGCTGGCACCATCGACGTCATCGTCGGCACCCATCGCCTGCTGCAGCCTGACGTGAAGTTCAAGGACCTGGGCATGGTCATCGTCGACGAGGAGCAGCGATTCGGCGTGCGCCAGAAGGAGGCGCTGAAGGCGCTGCGCGCCAACGTACACCTGCTGACGCTGACCGCCACGCCGATCCCGCGCACGCTCAACATGGCCATGGCCGGCCTGCGCGATCTGTCGATCATCGCCACGCCGCCGCCGAACCGGCTGGCGGTGCAGACCTTCATCACCCAGTGGGACAACGCGCTGCTGCGCGAAGCCTTCCAGCGCGAGCTCGCGCGCGGTGGCCAGCTGTACTTCCTGCACAACGATGTGGAGAGCATCGGCCGCATGCAGCGCGAGCTGTCCGAGCTGGTGCCGGAGGCACGCATCGGCATCGCCCACGGGCAGATGCCCGAGCGCGAACTGGAAAAGGTGATGCTGGATTTCCAGAAGCAGCGTTTCAACGTGCTGCTGTCGACCACGATCATCGAATCGGGCATCGACATCCCCAACGCCAACACCATCATCATCAACCGTGCCGACCGTTTCGGCCTGGCCCAGCTGCACCAGCTGCGTGGCCGCGTGGGCCGTTCGCACCACCGTGCCTACGCCTACCTGATCACCCCCGACCGTCGCGCGATCACCCCCGACGCCGAGAAGCGCCTGGAAGCGATCGCCTCGATGGACGAGCTGGGCGCCGGCTTCACCCTGGCCACCCACGATCTGGAAATCCGCGGCGCCGGTGAACTGCTGGGCGAGGACCAGAGCGGGCAGATGGCCGAGGTCGGCTTCAGCCTGTATACCGAGCTGCTGGAACGCGCGGTACGCAGCATCAAGCAGGGCAAGCTGCCCGACCTGGATGCCGGTGAAGAAGTGCGCGGCGCCGAGGTCGAGCTGCATGTGCCGGCACTGATCCCGGAAGACTATCTGCCGGACGTGCACACCCGCCTGACCCTGTACAAGCGCATTTCAAGCGCGCGCGACAGCGATGCACTCCGCGAACTGCAGGTGGAGATGATCGACCGCTTCGGCCTGCTGCCGGATGCAGCCAAGCACCTGTTCGCCATCGCCGAGCTGAAGCTGAAAGCCAATACGCTGGGCATCCGCAAGCTCGACCTGGGCGAGAACGGCGGCCGCATCGTGTTCGAGTCCAAGCCGAACATCGATCCGATGGCGGTGATCCAGCTGATCCAGAAACAACCGAACCTCTATGCCATGGAAGGGCCCGACAAGCTGCGCATCAAGCACCCGCTGCCGTTGCCGGAAGACCGCTTCAATGCGGCCCGCGCCCTTCTGACCACCCTCGCCCCGGGTTGATCACCCCCCGAACACCCCGCACCGGCCCCCACCCGGTGCGGGCGGATGACCATGTTCCCTGACGCCGTACCCGCCCCCGACCTGCTGCACGCGCAGGCCTGCCTGATCGATGCCCTCGCGATGTCGCTGCAGATGCGCGACGCCTACACCCGCCACCACTGCGACCGCGTTGGCCTGCTCGCGCAGTGTCTGGCCACGCACTGCGATCTTGATGACGAGGCCCGTGCGCAGATCGGCCTGGCCGCGCGCTTCCATGACATCGGCAAGATCGGCATACCCGATGATGTGCTGCTGGCACCCCGCCGGCATACCGATGAGGAGCGCGCGATCATGCGCGAGCATCCGGTACGCGGCGAACACATCTTCCTGGCCACCGGCCGCAGCGACGCCTTGCCGGTGGCGCGGCTGATCCGCGCCCATCACGAGGCCTTCGATGGCAGCGGCTACCCCGATGGGCTGCGCGGCGAATCCATCCCGCTGGGTGCGCGCATCGTCACCATCGCCGATGCCTACGATGCGATGACCAGCGTGCGCCCGTATCGCAATGCGATGGAGCATGAGGCCGCATTGCGGATCATCGACGAGCAGGCCGGCGGGCTGGTGGATCCGTACGTGCTGCAACGCTTCCATCGCATGCTGGAGCGGGAACCGGCGCTGGCCTGAGATCTTCCCGACGGTGAAACGACCCGCCGGTAGAGTCGACTGTTAGTCGACTGCTCTTCGTCCAGATCGCGAAAATCCCGCGCTGCGCGCGATAGTCGACTAACAGTCGACTCTACCAGTCGGCGCCGCGCTGCCGGCCTGGAAGACAAAAGGCCCGGCGTTCGCCGGGCCTTTCGCTCCACGCATCACGGGTGATCGATTACCAGATCACCACGCGCTTGTCGTCGGCGCGCACCATCGCATCACCCGCTTTGCACTGGAATGCAGCAGCGAACGAGGGCATGTTCGACGGCGCACCGTTGGCACGGAAATTGGCCGGCGCGTGCGGATCGGTGTTCAGGCGCACGCGCAGCTCGCCATCGGTGAAGTTGCGGCGCCACACGGTGGCCCAGTTCATGAAGAAGCGCTGGTCCTGGCTGTGGCCGTCCACCTCGACGTTCGCCTTCGGGTCTTCCTTCAGCGCCATCTGCAGCGCGTCATAGGCCACGGTCAGGCCGCCCAGGTCGCCGATGTTCTCGCCCAGGGTCAGCTTGCCCTTCACGAACACGCCCGGCACCGACTCGTAGCCGTCGAACTGCGCGACCAGCTGGTCGGTACGCTCGGTGAAGGCCTTGCGGTCGGCGTCCGTCCACCAGTTGTCGAAGTTGCCGTTGGCGGCGAACTGGCTGCCCGAGTCGTCGTAGCCGTGCATCATCTCATGGCCGATGACTGCACCGATGCCGCCGTAGTTCAACGCCGGATCGGCCTTGGCGTCGAAGAACGGCGCCTGCAGGATCGCCGCCGGGAATACGATCTCGTTCTTGGTGGCGTTGTAGTACGCATTGACGGTCTGCGGCGTCATGCCCCACTCGGTCTTGTCCACCGGCTTGCCGATCTTGTCCAGCATGTAGCGGTAGTTGAACGCGCGCGCCGCCTGCATGTTGCCCAGGTAGCTGTCGCCGTTGGTCTGCAGGCCCGCCCAGTCACGCCACTTGTCCGGGTAACCGATCTTCGGGGTGAAGCTGGCCCACTTTTCCAGCGCCTTCTTCCTGGTTTCCTCGCCCATCCACGGCAGCTGCTCCAGGCGCGCCTTCAGCGCCTGCGACAGGTTCTCCACCAGGTGCTGCATGGCGACCTTCGACTCGGCCGGGAACACGGCGTCGACGTACAGCTGGCCCAGGGCTTCACCCATACCGCCGTTGACCGACTCCAGCACGCGCTTCCAGCGCGGCTGCATTTCCTTCTGGCCACGCAGGGTCGTGCCGTAGAAATCGAAGTTGGCCTTCTCGAACTGGCTGCTCAGGTATGGCGCGGCATCGTCGATGGTGTGGAAGCGCAGGTAGGCCTGCCAGGTGCTGGCGGGCACATCGGCCAGCATCTTGTCCATTTCACCGAAGAAGCCCGGCTGCGCCAGCGAGAACTTCTGCGCGGCCGGTACCTTCAGGGTGTCGAACAGCGCGGTCCAGCTGAAGTTCGGGGTCAGTTTGTCCGCGTCGGCGGCACTGAGCGGGTTGTAGCGCTTGGCCGGGTCACGCATTTCGATGCGTGACATCGAGGCCTTGGCCAGGCGGGTTTCGAAGGCCATCACGGCCTTGGCCTGCTCGGCGGCCTGCGCCGCGTCCACGCCGGACAGGGTCAGCACCTGTGCGATGTAGGCCACGTAGGCGTCGCGGATCTTGGCCTGCGCATCGTCGAAGTAATAGCCCTTCTCCGGCAGGCCGAGGCCGCCCTGGCCGACATAGGCGATGACGTTGGCCGAATCCTTGTAGTCGGCATTGGCGAACAGCGAGAACAGCACGCCCTTGCCTTCGGCCTGGCTGTCGCGCAGGTACTGGGTGATGGCGGCGGTGTCGTTCAGCGCGGTGATCTTGTCCAGCTGTGGCTGCAGCGGCGCCAGGCCGGCGGCTTCGATCTTGGCCTCGTCGTTGCCGGTCTTCCAGATGTCACCGATCTTGGCTTCCACCGAACCGGCCTTGGCCTGGCTGGCGGCGGCCTGCTGCACCAGCGCGTGCTGCACTTCCAGCGAGCGCTCGCGCAGGATCTCGAAGCTGCCCCAGGTGGTCTGGTCTCCCGGCACCGGGTTGGCCTTCAGCCACTTGCTGTTGACGAAGCCATTGAGGTCGGTACAGGCCGAAATGGCCGGATCGAGGTCGGCGCTGTTGAGCGAGATCAGCGGCGTCTTGATCTGCGACAGGTCGAAGGCCGGCTTGGCGTCGGCACTGGCCGCCGGCGCGGTTTCGTTCTTGCCACAGGCGGCCAGCGAGGCAGCGATGGCGATGGTCAGGCCCAGCGGGACCAGGTTGCGGACGTTCATGAGGCTCTCCTGCGGGTAATTTCACAGGGTAGCCGGGGGCGCGAGGTTGGGGACCGGCCAAAGGTCACAGAGTCCACGGCGCAGCTCCCGCCGCGCGCCGGTATGCTCTGGCGTCTGCGATCACTGGACCTCATGACCATGGACGAAACTGCGCTGCTGCTGGCCCTCGACACCTGTGAGTTTCTGTTTCTTACTGAGATTGGCGAGCCGGAAGCGAATCGTCTGCGCCTGGTCGTCGAGGAGGGCCGGGTGGTCGGAAAGCCCTCCCGCGTGGAGCTCGGTCATGGACGTTCAATCGATGATGTGCGTGCGATAGAGGTGGTGCCCCACTCGCAGCGGTTTGAACTGATCTGGGACCACTACATCAGCTACGCCGTGCACAACGAGTCCTACCAGAGCTGGGACGACGCCGAAGCCTGGAGCGGCAACCTGTTCCGCCGCTACAGCCGTTCGAAATTCCTTGAATATCTGGGCCGTGCCACCTTCGCTGATACCCGTTACCCGGGCCCATTCACGCATTACCAGGTGATATGCCAGGACCACGTCATCGACATTGCTGCGTTGCAGTCGCCGAAGGTGCGCCTGCCGGGTCCTTCGTAGCTGGCACATGCAGCCCCAATGAAGTGGCTCTACCGGGTTGCGACAGCGTCAGCCGAGCGTGGGCTCGGCTCTACAAAAAGAAAGGCCGGCTTGCGCCGGCCTTCTGCTTCTTACTTCGCCTTGCCCTGGTTGGCTACGGCTTCGGCGGCCTTGCGCGCCGCTTCCGGGTCGCCCAGGTAGCGGAACGACTGCACGGTCAGGTCATCGTTCAGTTCGAACAGCAGCGGGATGCCGGTCGGGATGTTCAGCTCGAGGATTTCCTCGCGCGAGACGTTGTTGAGGTACTTGTACAACGCACGCAGCGAGTTGCCGTGGGCGGTGACCAGTACGGTCTTGCCGTCCTTCAGCTGCGGTGCGATGGCGTCGTGCCAGTACGGCAGCACGCGATCCAGGGTGGTGGCCAGCGACTCGGTGCCCGGCAGCGCGTTGCGGTCCAGGCCGGCGTAGCGGCGGTCATGGATCGGGTGGCCCGGATCTTCCAGGTCCATCGGCGGCGGCGGGATGTCGTACGAACGACGCCACACCTTGACCTGCTCTTCGCCGTGCTTGGCCGCGGTCTCGGCCTTGTCCAGCCCCTGCAGGCCGCCGTAGTGCCGCTCGTTGAGGCGCCAGGACTTGTTCACCGGCAGCCAGTCCTGCTCCAGCTCGGCCAGCGCACCCTGCAGGGTGTGGATGGCGCGCTTGAGCACGGAGGTGTGCGCAACGTCGAACTGCAGGCCTTCCTCGCGCATCAGGCGGCCGGCGGCCGCCGCTTCCCGGCGCCCCTGCTCGGTCAGGTCGACATCGACCCAGCCGGTGAAGCGGTTGTCCAGGTTCCACTGGCTCTGGCCATGGCGCAACAGTACGAGTCTACGGGTCACTGCAGGGTCTCCAACGCGAGGAAAGGCAGGCCGCCATTGTAGCCCGGCCGCCGCTCACCGGGCCGTGGCGCCGCCCGTGCGATGCTGTGACCCATGAATACGGTGATCGACCCCGGGCGCTGGGAAGGCAGCGTCACCGCCGCTCGAGCGCAACAGCTGCAGCTGGCCGGCCGCGTGGAACGCCAGGACCGCCTGCCACGCAAGGTGCGCTGGCTGGCCGGGCTGGATGTCGGATTCGAGGACAACGGTGCCATTACCCGCGCCGCGGCGGTGCTGCTGGATGCAAGGACGCTGCAGCCCGTGGCGCATGAGATCGCGCGGATTCCTACACTCATGCCCTATATCCCGGGCCTGCTCAGCTTCCGCGAGCTGCCGGCACTGCTGGCCGCACTGGCACTGCTGCCACGAACGCCGGACCTGGTGTTCGTCGATGGCCACGGCATCAGCCATCCACGCCGGCTGGGCGTCGCCGCGCATCTGGGCGTGGTCACCGATCTGCCGAGCATCGGCGTGGCGAAATCGAAACTGGTGGGAAGGTTCGTCGAACCGGGCGCCGAAGCTGGTGCGCATACACCGCTGCTGGATGGCGACGAGCAACTGGGCTGGGTGCTGCGCAGCAAGGTGCGCTGCAAGCCGCTGTTCGTGGCCGGTGGCCATCGGGTCAGTGCCGATACCGCGCTGGGCTGGGTGCAGCACACCCTGCGTGGCTATCGGCTGCCGGAGCCAACCCGGCTGGCGGATCGGCTGGCCTCGCGGCGGGACGAATAGCTGCGCCGGGCGTCTCCCGGCGCGCGCGTCATCTTCGATCAACGATGCACATGGCCACGATGGCCCTGCGCGTCCTCGCCGTGGTCGTGGCCCTCATGGCCCTCGTGTCCGCCGCCCTTGGCCGGCGCCGGCCCGCCACAGGCTTCGCCGCAGTGGTCCGCTTCGATCTGCAGTGTCACGTGCTCGATACCGAAGTCATCATGCAGGCGTCCGCCCAGCTCACGGCGCAGCGCATCGGCATCGGTGCCCTGGCGCATCACGATGTGCGCGGTCAGCGCCGGGGTGCTGGAAGCCAGCGCCCACACGTGCAGGTCATGCACGTCCAGGACTGCGACGTGGCCGGACAGGCTGTCGCGCACCCTGGCCACGTCCATGCCCTTGGGCACGCCTTCCAGCAGTACGTTGATCGCCTCACGCATCAGCACGTAGGTACGCGGCAGCACCCACAGGCCGATCAGCACGGCCAGGATCGGGTCGATCGGTTTCCATCCGGTCCACTTGATCAACAATGCGCCCGCAATCACTGCCACCGAGCCGAGCATGTCGGCCCACACTTCCAGGTAGGCGCCCTTCACGTTGAGGCTCTCGCCACTGCCCGCCTGCAGCAGGCGCATCGAGATCAGGTTGATGACCAGGCCCGCAGCCGCGATCACCAGCATGCCGGAGGAGGCGATCTCCTGCGGCTGGCGGAAGCGGCCGATCGCCTCCCACAGGATGTAGGCGGCGACCACGAACAGCATGGCACCGTTGATCATCGCGCCCAACGCTTCCAGCCGTGCATAGCCGTAGGTGCGGCGCGCATCCGGCGGGCGCCGGCTCAACCGTACCGCGACCAGCGCGATCATCAGCGCCAGCGCATCGGTGGCCATGTGTGCGGCGTCGGACAACAGCGCCAGGCTGTTGGTCCAGAACGCGCCCACCACTTCGACGACGAGGAAGGTGGTGGTCAGGCCGAGTGCCCACCACAAGGGCTTCTCGTGGCGGATCTGGGATGGCAGGTGATCGTGGTCGTGGCCCATGGCAACAGCTCCTTTGCGATGCGGTGCAGGCTACGCGGTGCCGGCGGAGGAGACTATTACGATGTTTATAACATTGCAGGCCACACGAGCCCTCGTCGGGCATGGCCCGGCGAGGGCTGCAGATCGACGCCGGCCTGCGGTCAGAACCCGAAGCGCAGGCTGGCCCAGTAGGCGCGGCCCGGCTCGTTGTAGGTCGCCGCCCCGGCATCACTGCTGTTGGCCTCGCGGAACAGGCGCTTGTCGGCCAGGTTGTTCACGCCGAAGCCGAAGCTAACCGTCTCGGTCACCTTGTAGCGCGCGCTCACGCCCCAGATGTTGTACGCGCCACGATCCTGCAGCGCGATCGATGCATCGCAGCTGCCGGTGCAGCGCGGGTCGTTGTTGATGTTGGTCGTGGCCGGTTCCTGCTTGCCGTAGAAGGTGCCGGTCAGCAGCACGGACAGCCTGTCGGTGGCCTGCCAGTCCAGCATGGTGTTGATCGTGTACTTCGGGATCACCGACAACGGCTGGTGCGTGGTCTTGTTCTCGTTTTCCACCATGTAGGTGAAGTTGTTGCTCCACTTCAGGCGGTTGCCCTGCTCGCCCAGCAGCGGAATGACCAGGTTGCCTTCCAGCCCCTGCACGATCGCCTTCGGCGCGTTCTCCCAGCGGAAGATGCGGCCCTTGGTGTCGGCGGTCAGCCCGATCTGGGTGTAGCCGGCCTGGATCTTGTCCTTGTAATCGTTGTGGAAGTAGGTCAACGACGCCTGCCAGCCGCTCTGCGGTGCCCACTCGATGCCCAGTTCCTTGTTCAGGCTGGTTTCCGCCTTCAGGTCCGCGTTGCCGCGCATGTAGCAACCGGCGCCCAGGCTCGGCAGCGCATTGGGGCAGCCGTTGCCGCGGGTGTAGTAGAGATAGTCCGGATTCGACTGGTACAGGTTCGGCGCCTTGAACGCGCGGGCAATGCCGCCCTTCACCACCCAGTCGCCGCTGATACGGAACTGCGCGTTGAGGCTGGGGCTGGTGTTGTTGCCGAACTGGCTGTGGTGGTCGAAGCGCAGGCCCGGGGTAACGATCCAGCGCTCGCCCAGGTAGATGTTGTCTTCCACGAACACCGCCGTGGTCTGCGCATCGGCCTTGCCGCGCGCACGATCAGCCGACAGCCCCGGGATGCCACCGCCGCTGCTGCTGGACTGGCTCATCGAGTACGGGTCGGTCAGGCGGCTGTCCAGGTATTCAAAGCCCAGCGTCCAGATGTTCTCGGCACCACCCAGCGTGGCCGGGAAGCTGACTTCACCGTCCAGCTGGTAGTTGCGCAGGCGCGAGGTCGACCAGTCGGTGCCGTTGAAGCTGCCTTCCGGGCCACCGGCCAGGCCTTCGTTGATGCGCGAGTTGTTCACCGCTTCCACCGCAGCCGTCACCCGCGAGGTGACATCGCCCCAGCGACCACGATGGCTGATCGCGCCGGTGTTGCGGTACATGCGGTTGGTCTCCGCCTTGCCGTCGGCCAGCGCCGCCAGATCAACGCCGGTCGAAGTGCCGGTGGTGCTGACCGCACGGTCGCCAGCGTAGATGTTGCCCTGGCGGCTGGTGCCCGCCTCGAACTCGACCACCTGGTTGGCGGTCACGTCCCAGCGCAGCAGCGCGTTGACGTCACGGTTCTTGACGCCCTCGCGGCCAGCCGGTGGCACTGCGTTCGGCTGGGTGGCGTACTGACGGTTGAGATCGAGTGAATCGGCGTCGGTCTTGTTGAGGTTGCCGTAAAGGCGGAACGACAGCGTGTCGGTCATCGGCCCACTCAGCTGCAGGCCGACGCGCTCGCTGCCACCTTCGGCGCTGTGTTCAGGCACCAGCCCGTACAGGTCGACCGCACCGGCAAGGTCGCCGGTCGGGCGCTTGGTGATGATGTTGACCACGCCACCGGAAGCACCGGAGCCATAGCGTGCCGCCGCCGGTCCGCGCAGCACTTCGATGCGCTCGATCATCTCCGCCGGCACCCAGTTGGTGTCGCCGCGTGTGTTGCGCTCTCCGCTGCGCCCCATGCGCACGGCATCGCGCGCACCGATGCGCTTGCCGTCGACCAGGATCAGGGTGTTTTCCGGGCCCATGCCGCGCAGGTCGATCTGGCGGTTGTTGCCGTACTGGCCCGAGGCGCTGTTGCCGGTGAGGTTGACGCCCGGCATGGTGCGCAACAGTTCGGCGATGTCGTTGGCCGGTGGGCGCCTGGCGATGTCCTCGGCGGTGATGGTCGAGGTACCCAACGCCTGGCGGGCAATCTGCGAGGCGGTGACGTGCACCGTGTCGATATCGGTGGCGTCGGTTTCAGCCTGGGCGGTCAGCGCGCTGCCCGCCAGCAGGGCGGCAACGGCGAGCGCCAGCGGGCGCGGCGAGAGGACAACGGCAGGAGACATGATCTGGACCTTCTGGCAGGGCAACGGGGCCTCTGGCAAAGGGCTTGAGGCAACGACGAGGGGGAGGCGGAGCGTCGCTGCAGTCGCCTGCGGCCCGATCCGTGCGTGCATTCTCCCATCAATGCGAGTGATTCTCAAATGCATTCACTCATTGCTACCGCAGGCGTGATGTGCCCTGCGTGCCGAACGACCCTGCATCGGGCTTAAACTGGCTGGCTTGCCCACCATCAACCGCACGCCGCCGCGGCCGATACCCGTGGTTTGCCGTACGCAGTCAGAGATCGACGTGGAACCACCTCAACTGGACGATGCCAGCCAGCCGCTGGCCGAGGCCTGGCAGCACTGCCTGCAACAGGCCGGCCCGGCCGCCACCGCGCTGCTGCACGCCGCCGCAACCGATGCCCCGCCGGCGCTGGCCCAACGCTTCTACGAAGTGCTGTTGCAGGACGGGCGTGCACGCCGCTTCCTGTCCCACGATCAGGTCAAGCAACGCCTGCAACCGGCCATGCAGCGCTGGCTGGTGCAGCTGCTGACCACTGATGCCGACGGCATTGCCGCCACCGTTGCCTCGCAACGCGTGATCGGCGATGTGCATGCCCGGGTCGGCATTCCGGTCGACCTGGTCACCCGCGGCGCGCGCGTACTCAAGCACGGGCTGTTCGTGCGCCTGCGCGACGACGCGCCCGACAGCGCCACCGCGTTCGCCGCCATCGACTGCCTCAGCGCGATCATGGACATCGCCATGGAAGGCATGACCTTGGCCTACACCCATGCACGTGAGCGCTCCACCCGTGCCGATGCTGCCTACCGGCTGTTCTCGCTGGTGCAGAATGTCGGTACCGAACGCGAGCGCCAGCGTGCACTGCTGCTGGACTGGGAGAACGCCCTGCTCTACGCACTCGCCGGCCACGTGCAGGCCGGCGAAAGCGCCAGCCTGGCGACCTCGGAATTCGGCCTGTGGTTCACCCACAAGGGCATCCCCAGCTTCGGCGAGAGCAGCGAAACCCAGCAGGTCGGCCAGCTGATGGCCCGCATCGACGGCAACCTGCAGCGGGCAAGCAATGACACCCCGGCGCAACGACTGGCGGTGCTGCCGGCCATTCGCGAGGACCTGGCCGCCATCCGTACCCTGATGACGCTGTTGTTCGAACGCATCGGTGAACTGGATGCCGGCAGCGATGCCCTGACCAACCTGCTCAACCGCCGCTTCCTGCCTACCGTGCTGCGCAGGGAGATCGAGCTGGCCACGCGCAATCGCACGCCGTTCTCGCTGCTGCTGCTCGACCTGGATCACTTCAAGGCGATCAACGACGGCCACGGCCACGATGCCGGCGACCGCGCGTTGCAGCACGTCGCCGGCCTGCTCGGCCAGCTGACCCGCGGCAGCGACTACCTGTTCCGCTACGGCGGCGAGGAGTTCGTGGTGGTGCTGGTTGCCGCCAGTGAGTCACAGGCCTCGGTGATCGCCGAGAGCCTGCGCCGGCAGATCGCGCAGTCGCCAGTGGCACTGGCCAACGGCCAAGTTCTGTCGCTGACTGCCAGCATCGGCGTGGCCGGCCATGATGGCCACCCGGACTACGAACGGTTGATGGCACGTGCCGACGCGGCGATGTACGAGGCCAAGCGCAGCGGCCGCAACCGCGTGGTGGTGGCCAGCGGGGACCTGCAGGAAGCCCCGGGCCGGCGTGCGTTGCAGCGATGACGACAGGACAGGTAGAGTCGACCGCTGGTCGACTATCGCGCGCAGCGCGGAATTTTTCGCACGCGGGGCGAAGAGCAGTCGACTGACAGTCGACTCTACCGACAGTCGACTTTACCGGTCCGCGCGCCAGCCGATGCATTGAACGCCACCACTCCCCACCCCGCCCACCACAGCAGCGCCAGCAACGCGATGCCTGCACCCAGCAGGCACACGGCAGGCCAGCCGTGCCGGGCCTGCATCCAGGGCCCGGCAGCCGCACCGGCACCACTACCCACCGCATAGAACAGCATGTACAACGCCACCAGGCGCCCATGCTGTTCCGCCGGTGCACGCAGCAACAATGCCTGGTTCGAAACATGTAGTGCCTGGCCGCCGAGGTCGAGCACGATCACGCCCAGCAGCAGCAACGACAGCGACTGCGGCAGGCCCAGCAGCGGCCACCACGCAACCAGCATCAACAGCAGCGCGCCAAGACTGACCCGATCGGCAAAACCGCGGTCCATCCAGTGCCCGACCCGCGACGCCATCAATGCACCTGCCACCCCGGCCAGGCCGAGCGCACCGATGGCCGCAGTGGACCACTGCAGCGGCGGGGCCGACAGCGGCAAGGGAGCCGCCGCCCAGAACACGTTGAGTCCGGCAAACAGCAGCAATGCCAGCGGACCACGCTCGCGCAGCGTTCGATCCCGGCGCAGCATGCCCAGCATCGAGCCCAGCAGGTCGAGCCACCGCGGCGGTACCGCGGGTATCGGCACGGCCGGCAGGCGCCGCCACAGCAGTACGGCCAGGGCTGCCATCAGCGCTGCCGACAGCAGATAGACCGCTTGCCAGCCGGCAATGGCCGCCACCGTGCCGGACAGCACGCGCGCCAGCAGCAGCCCGATGAACACCCCACCCTGCACCACCCCCACCACGCGTCCGCGCTGCACGGCCGGAGCCATCGCTGCCGTATAGGCGATCAAGCCTTGGGTCAGCGCGGTGCCCAACAGCCCGGCCAGCAGCATGCCAGACAACAGCCAACCGGCCGTGCGTGCCGCTGCCAGCCACAGCAGGGCCGCCACCAGTGCCGCCAGCTGCAGCCGCAGCAGGCGCCGCCGGTCACCGCGATCAGCCAGCGGCAGCAACCCGAGCAATGCCAGCACGCTGCCGGCCTGGGTCGCGGCCAACACCGCGCCGGCAACCGCCCGTTCCAGCGCGAAGGCGTGTACAAGCTGATCCAGCAGCGGCTGCGCGTAATAGACGTTGGCAACGCTGGCGCCGGCGGCAACCGCAAGCAGCACCAGCAGGGGGCGTGGAATCGGCATGGCATTCGTCATCTAGTTTCATATTGAAACCAGATGCAGGCTAGCCACTTTGGTTTTAAACTGCAACCACATTCGGAGGCCACAGCATGCACGCCAACAGCCCCTGCCCCGTTGCCCGCAGCGCCGACCTGCTCGGTGATCGCTGGGCACTGCTGGTGATCCGCGATGCCTTCGATGGCATCACCCGCTTCGGCGACTTCCAGCGCAGCCTCGGCGCCGCGCGCAACATCCTCAGCGACCGCCTGCGCCGGCTGGTCGAGGCGGGCATCCTGCAACTGCAACCGGCCTCCGATGGCTCGGCCTATCAGGAATACGTGCTCACCGCCGCGGGCCAGGCGCTGTTCCCGGTGCTGGTCGCGCTGCGCCAATGGGGTGAGCGCCATCGCTTCGACGCGGGCGAGGCCCATTCGCAGCTGATCGAGTCCAGCACGCGGCGCCCGCTGCCGTACATGCAGCCGCGCGGTCGCGACGGTCAGCCGCTGCAGGCCGCCGCCACCCGTGTGCGCAAGCTCCGGGACGACGGGCACAGCGCCTGACCCGCCCATTCGCGCACACCGCGACCCGGTCGCGCCGGTTAGCATCGGATGTTTCCGCCGCCGGACACCGACGATGTCGCGCTTTCGCCCTTCCCTGATGACCGCCCTGCTGCTGCCGTTGCTGGCCTGCAGCGCCGGAACCACGCAGGCGCGCGAGGTGGCCGCGCCCGCCGACCACGTGCAGGCCGATGGCCCCTATGTGTTCCGCCAGGGCGACCGGGTGCAGGCCAAGTGGATCTGTGCCGACAAGGTCGAATCGCGCACGCTTGCCTCCGGGGCAACAGGGACCGATATCGCACCGCGCTGCGGCTACGAACACACCGTGCATGTGGCTGCGCCGAATGCAGCCTCGGTCTCGGTGCTGCCGGCCACACCGCGCATCGTCGCGCTGTCCGACATCCACGGCCAGTATGGGCTGCTGGTGCGCCTGCTGCGTGCCCATCACGTGATCGACGCGCAGGATCGCTGGGCGCTGGGCAAGGACACGCTGGTCATCGCCGGCGACGTGTTCGACCGCGGCCCGCAGGTGACCGAGGCGTTCTGGCTGCTCTACGGCCTGCAGCAGCAGGCGGCCGCCGCCGGTGGCGCCGTGCACTTCGTGCTCGGCAACCACGAAACCATGGTGCTGTATGACGACCTGCGCTACGTCAACCCGAAGTACCTGCGCAGCGCCCAGCTGCTGGGCCGCAGCTACCCGCAGCTGTATGGCGCCGACTCGGTGATCGGGCAGTGGCTGCGCACCCGACCGGTGCTGCTGAAGATCGGCGATACCCTGTTCCTGCACGGCGGCATCTCGCCCGAGGCGGTGCGGCTGGCGCTGGACCCGGCACGCACCAACGCGGCCTATCAGGCCTCGCTGGGCCTGCCCAGGGCCGAAGTGAAGGCCGACCCGGCCACCGCACCGCTGTATGACGGCAAGACCAGCCCGATCTGGTACCGCGGCTATTTCGATGGCCGCCTCGACACCGCGGGTGTGCAGGCCGTACTCGACCGCCTGCAGCTCAAGCGCATCGTGGTCGGCCATACCTCGATGCCACATGTCAGCAGCTTCCACGGCGACCGCGTGATCGCCATCGACAGCAGCATCAAGAACGGCGAGAACGGCGAACTGCTGTTCATCGAGGAGGGCAAGCTCAGCCGTGGCCTGCTGGATGGCTCCCGGGTGCCGCTGGCGCGGGGTGAGCCGGGGCTGCAGGACTGAATGGAGGGACAGCGTGACGGCGCCAGGAGGTGCCGGCGCGCTCCACCTTCACCCGGTTTGCGGCTACCCTTCGGCAGCCGAGAGGCCCGCCCCGTCCAGCCGGTGGGCCTGACCGTTACAGGAGCCCCCGCGCATGCGCGTTCTGATTGCTGAAGACGACCCGGACATCGCCTCCGGCCTGTGCGCCTCGCTGCGCCGGCAGGGGCACGTGGTCGACCACGTCGACAACGGTGCGCACGCCGATGCAGCACTGGGCTCGACCCAGTACGCACTGCTGGTGCTGGACCTGGGGCTGCCGCAACTGGATGGCCGCGACGTGCTGCAACGACTGCGCCAGCGTGGCGATGGCCTGGCGGTGCTGGTGGTGACCGCGCGTGACGGCCTGGCCGAGCGGGTGCGCGTGCTCGACCTCGGTGCCGACGACTATCTGGTCAAGCCGTTCGCACTGGACGAATTCGAAGCCCGCGTGCGTGCACAGCTGCGGCGGGTCACCAGCAATGGCAATCCGGACCTGCGCATCGGCCGCTTGCGCCTGGACCTGGCCGGGCACCGCGTATGGATCGACGACCAATCACTTGAACTGACCGCACGCGAGTTCGGCCTGCTGTCGGCGCTGGCGGTGCGTGCAGAGCGCATCGTGTCACGCGCGCAGCTGGTGGAAGCGCTGTGCGACTGGGGCCAGGACCTGACCGACAACGGCCTGGACATCGCCCTGCACCGCCTGCGCCGCAAGCTGCAGCCGGGCGGCATGGGCATCCGCACTGTGCGCGGGCTGGGCTACATGCTGGAAGACGCGCAGGACGACAGCGCCCCGTGATCAGTGGACCGCCCAGCCTGCGCCGGCGCCTGCTCGCGTTCCTGGCGTTGCCGATGCTTGGCCTGCTCACCTTCAATACGATCCTGGCCTATTACGTTGCGCTGGACTATTCCAACCGCATTCACGACCGCAACCTGATCGACGACACGCACTCGTTCGCACAGATGCTGAGCACCATGCCGGTGACCAGCGACCTGTCTCCGCAGGCGCGCTTCCTGATCGAGTACGAGCCCGACGGCCATCGCTATTTCAACGTCGACAGCAGCCGCCAGGGGACGCTCAGCGGCAATGCGGATTTCAGTGCCTACGCGCCTTCGCAGGAATGCACCGGCGTGGACCCCACCCTGTACGATGGCATTCTCAACGGCCAGCCGGTGCGCATGGCCACCGTCTGCACGCGGGCGATGAACGATCCGCAGGACCAGCTGGCGGTGACGGTGGCCGAAAGCATGGCCGAACGACGCCAGCGCGCGAGAGAGATCCTGATGATCATCATCCCGCTGATGACCATGCTGGCGCTGGGCACTGCCGCGCTGGTCTGGTTCGGCGTGACCCATGGCCTGCGCATCCTGACCCCGCTGAGGACCCGCCTGGCACAGCGCCGCGGCGAACTGGCGCCGATCTCCGACGCCGACGTACCGGAGGAAATCCAGCCACTGATCAGCACCATCGACGATCTGTTTGCCCGCCAGGCGGAAATGATCACCCTGCAGAACCGTTTCATCGCCGACGCCGCGCACCAGCTGCGCTCGCCATTGGCCGGCATGGCCCTGCACGTGGACCAGGCACTGGCGCATGGCGACCCGGACACGGTGCGCGAGGCACTGCAGCACATCCGCCGGCTCAACCAGCGCACCGCGCGGGTCAGCACCCAGCTGCTGGCGCTGAGCCGGGCCCAGACCGTGCCGGAGACGGTGGAGGCACTGGACCTGTGCGAACGGGTGCCGCAGTGGGTCGGTACACGCGTGCCTGAAGCGATCCGCGACGGCATCGATCTGGGTTACCGCGGCAGCCCCCAGCCGCTGCGCGTGCTCGGCAACGGTGCCCAGCTGCAGGAAGCACTGGACAACCTGATCGACAATGCGCTGCGCTATGCCGGCCGCGATGCGACCGTCACCGTCGGCGTGCACGCGCTGGATGACAATGACGTCGAACTGTACGTGGAGGACAACGGGCCCGGCGTACCCGAGGACGTGATGCCGCGGCTGGGTGAGCGCTTCTTCCGCGCCCCCGGCACCACCGCCAGCGGCACCGGCCTGGGCCTGGCCATCGCCCACGAGGCGGTGGAGCACTTCGGCGGGCGCCTGACCTTCCTCAACCGCCCCGGCGGCGGACTCAAGGTCGCCATCACACTGCCGCTGCTGAAGGCCCCCTGACCCGGACCGGGGCGCTGAAAGGCTGGCGAAAATCGCGGTTGCGATCCTGACCCTCCCCACTGCCGTCCCGGAGCCGCCAGGTGACCGACTCGCACGACTTCTTCCTCCCCGGTGGCCCGCAGGGCGTGCTGCTGGTCCACGGCCTGACCGGTACCCCGGCGGAAATGCGCATGCTGGGCAAAGGGCTGAACAACGCCGGCTTCACCGTACACGGCGTGCAGCTGCCCGGCCATTGTGGCACCGTGGATGACCTGCTGGCGACCACCTGGGAACAGTGGTACCAGGGCGTGGAAGATGCGGCGGCAAGCCTGCGCGGCAAGGTCGACCAGCTGTTCGTCGGTGGCCTGTCGATGGGCGCGGTGCTGTCGCTGGCACTTGCTGCTCGACGACCGGACTGGGTGTCCGGCGTCGGCGTGTATGGCGCCACGTTCCGCTACGACGGCTGGAACATACCCGCTGTCGCCCGCCTCTCGTTCCTGCTGCCGTGGTTCAAGCGCTTCAACATCGGCCGCGACCGCATGTTCATGGAAGAACCGCCGTACGGCCTGCGCGACGAGCGCCTGCGTGCGCAGGTCAGCGCCGCCATGCTGTCCGGCGACAGCGCGGCGGCAGGCCTTCCGGGCAATCCCTGGCACGCGCTGGCCGAGATGCGTGCGCTGAGCAACTGGACCCGCCGCCACCTGCACCAGGTCACCGCCCCGTGCCTGGTGATGCACGCCCGCGAAGACGACGTGGCCAGCATGGGCAATGCCGAACTGGTGATGTCGCGGGTCAGTGGCCCGAAGGAACTGGTGGTGCTGGAGGACAGCTACCACATGATCACGATCGACCGCGAACGCCGCGAGGTGATCCGCCGCAGCGCGCGCTTCTTCACCGGGATCGGTGAACGCAGCGGCGTCCTCAAGGCGGTGGCCTGAGATGGGGGCACTTGCCACGCTGCTGTGGCTGGCCAATGTCGTGCTCGATACCGGTGGCCAGCTCGCCTTCAAGGCCGCCGCCAGCGACCCGCAGGAGGGCGAGGGACTGCAGCGCTGGAAGCACATGCTCAGCCGCCCCTGGCTGTGGATCGGCATCGCCTGTTACGTGCTTGAGTTCGTCGCCTGGATCGCCTTCCTGTCACTGGTTCCGCTGTCCAAGGGCGTGCTGCTGGGCTCGATCAACATCGTGGCGCTGATGATCGCCGGCCGCATCCTGTTCCGCGAGAAGCTCACGCCATTGCGGGTGACCGGGATGCTGCTGGTCACAGCAGGCGTGGCGGTGGTGGGGGCCGGCTCATGAGGCGCCTGTATGTGATCGGCTTCCCCCTGCTGATGGCCTTCGACACCCTGGCCCAGCTGTGCTTCAAGTACGCCGGCGATGCTGCGCTGCCGGTCGAGGCCAACACCACCTGGCTGCTGCGCGTGCTGTCGCAACCATGGGTGTACGGCGCCATCCTGGGCTACGTCGGTGCGTTCTTCACCTGGATGAGCCTGCTGCGGCATGCGCCGATCGGCCCGGCATTCGCGGCCTCGCACCTGGAAGTGATCAGTGTGCTGCTGCTGTCGGCCTGGCTGCTGAAAGAGCCGCTCACCCTGCACCACCTGGTCGGTGCGGTACTGATCGTGGCCGGCATCGTCTGCCTCGGCCGCGCGGAAGCGGACGACCCGCACAGCCCCGCCGAAAGCACCTCGTGAGCGGGCTGCGATGAGCCTGTTCGCGCGCGAACTGCCACCGACCGCCGGCCTGCCGATGCAGGCCAGCGACTTCCTTCCCGGTGGTGGTGACCTGCGCGGGATCCTGGCCAACCAGCTGGGCACGCCGCCGCTGCAGCTGACCTGTTCCGGCACGCACGCGCTGCTGATCGCCCTGCGCACCTTGCGCAAGCGCGCACCCAGGCGCGACACAGTGATCATGCCGGCCTACACCTGCCCGCTGGTGCCGATCGCGGTGCACAGCCTCGGCCTGCGCGTGCAGCTGTGCGATACCCGGCGCGGCCACTTCGACTTCGATCCCGGCCAGCTCGAACGGTTGGCCGATGCGCGTACGTTGGCCATCCTGCCAACCCACCTCGGCGGTCGCATCGCCGATGTCGAACGGGCCTGCGACATCGCCCGCAGCGCCGGCGCCTGGGTCATCGAAGATGCCGCACAGGCGCTGGGCGCACGGGTGGGCAACAGCAGTGTCGGCCTGCGTGGCGACATCGGATTCTTCAGCCTGGCCGCCGGCAAGGGGCTGAGCCTGCACGAAGGCGGCCTGCTGGTCAGCCGCGATGACGAACTGCGCGCCGAACTGGCCGAGCATGCCGCCGAACAGGTGCGCTTCAACCTGCGCTGGGAGCTGCTTCGCAGTGTGCAGCTGCTTGGCCTTGCCGCCTGCTATCGCCCCTCGCTGCTGTCGCTGGTGTACGGCAATCCGCTGCGCAGCGCACTGCAGCGTGGCGATCTGGAAGACGCGGTCGGTGACATTTTCCCGCTGGACATACCGCAGCACCGGGTCAGTCGATGGCGACAGAACATCGGTGCCCATGCCGCGCGGCGATTGCCGGCGTTCCTGCAGGCCGGGCGCCTGCGCGCACTGCAGCTGCGCGTGCAGCTGGCACAACTGCCGGCGGTGGAGGTGGTCGATGGCCTGGCCGGTAGCGGCGGCACCTGGCCGATGCTGATGCTGCTGCTGCCCAGCCAGCGCGCGCGCGATGCCGCGCTGGACGACCTGTGGCCGCGCGGCCTCGGTGCCAGCCGCATGTTCATCCATGCCCTGCCCGACTACGCCTACCTGCGTGGCATCGTGCCGCAGGAGGACGTGCCCAATGCACGTGACTTCGCCGCACGCATGCTCACCCTTGGCAACAGCGCCTGGCAGACCCGTGAGGAGACGGGCGAAATACTGCAGGTCCTGGCCCGCGCCTGACCCGCACGTGCGCGCGTGGCCTGCGCTCCGCGCATTCATCCATGTACTTTCCTGAACGCTTTCCCAGCCCGTCAAAAGCGCCTTTCAACAGGAAAGGAACGAGAAAGGCGGCCTGCCTACATTGAGCCTGCCCCGGCAATGTGCCGGACGCCTTTCTCATCGACGGACCTGCCCATGCACTGGAGCATCCTGTGTGACTTCGACGGCACCATCAGCCTCGAAGATGTCATCGACTCGCTGCTGGAAAAGTACGGCCAGCCGGGCTGGCAGGAACTGGAAGACCAGTGGAAGGCGGGAAAGATCGGCTCGCGTGAATGCATGCAGGGCCAGGTGCGGCGGCTGGAACTGGATCCGGCCACGCTTGATGCCCATCTGGACCAGGTGCAGATCGATCCAGGTTTCGTCGCCTTCGTCGCTCGCACCGAGCAGCTGGGCCTGCCACTGCGCATCGTCAGCGACGGCCTGGACTATGCGATCCATCGCATCCTCGCCAACCACGGCCTGGCGCAGCTGCCGGTGGTGGCCAACCACCTGCGCTGGTGCGATGACCACTGGGAACTGGAATCGCCCTACCAGGCCGAAGGCTGCCGCAGTGGCACCTGCAAATGCGCCTGCGCCGCGCAGGCGCGCGCCAACGAAGCACCGCGCGTGCTGATGATCGGCGACGGCAGCTCGGATTTCTGCGTGTCCGAAGACGCCGACTTCGTGTTCGCCAAGCGCCGCCTGATTACCCATTGCACGAATGCCGGCATCGAGCATGCCGCCATCGACACCTTCCACGATGCAATCGCACTGCTGCCGCGCTTGCTCGATGGCAGCCTGCTGCAGCCACGTCGCCTCGACGCCAGCCCGCAGCCCGCCGCACTGCCCCTGCTGCTTGCCACCGCCTGAGCACTCCCTTGCAGGCGCGCTCCCCTGTTACCCCTTTCGAACGTCCTTCACGGAACCGAACTGCATGAACATTTTTGACAAGAACGCCGCCGCCGCTGCCTCCGATGCGCAGCTGCTGGCCGACGAAGCCCGCTACAGCTCCTTCGGCGACACCGTCCACTACGTCGATCCGCCGAAGATCTTCCAGCGCGGCGAAGGCAGTTACATGTTCGACGGCGCGGGCGTGCCCTACCTCGACCTGCAGATGTGGTACTCGGCGTGCAACTTCGGCTACAGCAACAAGCGCCTGAACGATGCACTGAAGGACCAGATCGACACCCTGCCGCAGGTCGCCAGCCAGTACCTGCACCCGACCCGCGTGCAGCTGGCCAAGACCATTGCCGTGGACATGCACGAGAAGTTCGGCCTCGACGGTCGCGTGCACTTCAACGTTGGCGGTGCGCAGGCCATTGAAGACTCGCTGAAGATCGTGCGCAACGCGCGCGGCGGCAAGAGCCTGATGTTCGCCTTCGAGGGCGGCTACCACGGCCGCACCCTGGGTGCGTCGTCGATCACCTCCAGCTACCGCTACCGCCGCCGCTACGGCCACTTCGGCGAGCGCGCGATGTTCATCCCGTTTCCGTACCCCTTCCGTCGCCCGAAGGGCATGACCCCGGACGAGTACTCCGACCACTGCGTGTGGCAGTTCGAGCGCCTGTTCGAAAGCGAGTACAACGGCGTGTGGGATCCCAAGGTCGGCCAGGCCGAGTACGCCGCGTTCTACGTCGAGCCGATCCAGGGCACCGGTGGCTACGTCATCCCGCCGCGCAACTTCTTCACCGGCCTCAAGCGCGTGCTGGACAAGTACGGCATCCTGATGGTCGTCGATGAAATCCAGATGGGCTTCTGGCGCACCGGCAAGCTGTGGTCGATCGAGCACTTCGGCGTGACCCCGGACGTGCTGGTGTTCGGCAAGGCGCTGACCAACGGCCTGAACCCGCTGTCGGGCCTGTGGGCGCGCGAAGAGCTGATCAACCCGACCGTGTTCCCGCCGGGCTCCACCCACTCCACCTTCAATTCCAACCCACTGGGCACCCGCCTGGGCCTGGAAGTGCTGAAGCTGGGCAAGGAAATGGATTACGAGCGCACCGTGCCGGAAAAGGGCGCGTACTTCCTCGACGGCCTGCGCGGCCTGCAGAAGCGCCACCCGGAAATCGGCGACGTCGACGGCCTGGGCCTGGCGCTGCGTGCGGAAATCTGCCAGGCCGACGGCTACACCCCGAACAAGGAGCTGCTGGACCGCA
This sequence comes from Stenotrophomonas sp. GD03777, assembly GCF_029842485.1. NCBI lineage: Bacteria > Pseudomonadati > Pseudomonadota > Gammaproteobacteria > Lysobacterales > Lysobacteraceae > Stenotrophomonas > Stenotrophomonas sp. GD03777. The sequence continues at coordinate 42,032 of NZ_JAOCGL010000010.1, read as the reverse complement.
TGGTCGACATCGGCCTGGCCGGTGACCTGCTGCACGACGGCAAGCGCATGGGCCTCGTGCTCGACGTGGGTGGCTGGTACAAGAACGTGATCACCTTCGCGCCGTCGCTGGACATCAGCTACGAAGAAATCGACCTGGCGGTCACCCTGCTCGACCAGGCGCTGACCAAGGCCAAGGGCTGAGGTCGATGCGCTGCCGGTTCCCGTGCCGATGGAGATGACGTCACGCGCATCCAGTACCGCGCTGGAACCGACCGCGCTGCTGGAGGGCTTCCTGGCCCACCCGCCGCTCGGATTTGAGGCAGGCCGCCTTCCCAGCGGCCTGCCGACCTTCCGTGCGCCGCTGGACCTGACCACCACGATGGATGACGAACTGCGCGGCAGGCTGCTCGGCCTGCCGCTGTCGCGCCTGTGGCGGCCGTGGATCACCTGGAAGACGCGCTTCGTCGGTGCCACCAGCACCGAGTACACCCCGCTGCCGGCACACGTTGCCCCGGAGGCGCTGGCCGAGGACGTGACGCGTCACGCGATCGGCGATACCCGGCTGCTGGTGGTGAAGGACCTGGCAGTCGATTCACCGCTGCTGGACGACGCGGCCAACGCACACAGCGGCGCCTTCCTGCAGGCGCTGCTGGCACGCGGCTTCGTCGAACTGGAAGGCATGCCGCTGGCCTGGGTGGCGATCGATTTCGATTCGCTCGACGACTATCTCGGCCGCCTGTCATCCTCGCGCCGCAAGAACATCCGTCGCAAGTTGCGTTCGCGCGATGACCTGCAGATCGACTGCATCGCCACCGGCAACCCGGCCTTGGCCGACCCGCAACTGCAGGCCGAACTGTACGCGCTGTACCTGGACGTATACGCGCAGAGCGCGGTGCATTTCGACCAGCTCGACCTGCCCTATTTCCAGTACCTGCTGGCCGACAGCCAGGGCCAGGGACGGATGTTCCTGTACCGCCACCAGGGCCGGTTGATCGGCTGGAACCTGTGCTACGTGCATGCCGGCAAGCTGGTGGACAAGTACATCGGCCTGGCCTATCCGCAGTCGCGCGAGCACAACCTGTACGCGGTCAGCTGGATGCACAACCTCGAGTACGCGCTGCGGCACGGCCTGAGCCACTACGTGGCCGGCTGGACCGACTCGCGCATCAAGGCCGAACTGGGTGCGCGCTTCACCTCCACCCGGCACGCGATCCACGCACGCTCCCCGCTGCTGCGCGCCGCCCTGCGCAAGCTGGCCCCGCACCTGCAGAGCGAACCTGATGGAGGCGGTTGAACGATGCCGTTGCGTTCCCCGCTGATCCTGGACCTGGACGGTGGCGTGCTGCCGCTGCCCCAGGCACAGACCCTGGCCCTGCCGCAGTGGCATGACCCGCTGCGCTTTGCCTGCAGCAATGCCACCCTGGACCGTTTCGCCGCTGACGTGCTGGCACCACTGCCGGCCCAGCTCGGAACCGTCATGCTCGGCAGTGGCGACTTCCACCACCTCAGCCTGCCACTGCTGCGCCGCATGCGCGGGCAGGCCCCGTTCCAACTGGTGGTGCTGGACAACCATCCGGACAACATGCGGTTCCCGCTCGGCATGCACTGCGGCTCGTGGGTGAACGCCGCCAGCAAGCTGCCGCAGATCTCGCACGTCCATGTGCTCGGCATCACTTCCAGCGATATCGGCCTCGGTCATGCCTGGGAGAACCACTGGCGACCGCTGATGGGTGGACGCCTGACGTACTGGTGCATGGACGTGGACGTGGGCTGGGGCCACCGCCTCGGCATGGGCCGTGCGTTCCGACGCTTCGAGCACCCGGAAGCACTGGTCGCCGCGTTCGCCGCCGAGCAGGCCGCATCCCCACAGCCGACCTACCTGTCGATCGACAAGGATGTATTCGCCGAGGACGTTGCGCGCAGCAACTGGGACCAGGGCCGCTTCCAGCTGGAACACGCACTGGTGGTGATCGAAGCACTGCGCGCCGGTGGCCTGGTCGGCAGTGACATCACCGGCGAAGTTTCGCTGGCCAACTACCAGAGCCGCTTCAAGCGCTGGCTGTCGTCGCTGGATGGCCAGCCGGACGTCAGCGCCGATGATCTTCCTGCCTGGCAGGCCCGGCACCAGCAGGTGAACCGCGAACTGCTGGCGGCAATCGCCGCCGCTCCGACGGCCTGCTGACCGCGTCGGCAATGCCGGGCGTTGGCCGGCACTACACTGGGTTCCCGCCCCGGAGCCCTCGCCATGCCCCAGACCGTCATCCCGCAACTGCGCATGCGCCATGCCGATACCACCCTGCCGTTCTACGTGCAGGGGCTGGGTTTCGTGGTCGACTGGGAACACCGCTTCGAAGCCGGTTTGCCGTTGTTCGCCCAGCTCACCCGCGATGGCCAGACGATCTTCCTCACCGAGCACAGCGGTGACTGCGAGGTCGGCGGCGCGGTGTACTTCATCGTCGACGACGTCGACAGCCTGTACCGCGCCTTCAGCGCCGCCAACGTGCCGATCGAGCAGCCACCGCATGACACCGACTGGGGCAGCCGCGAGATGCTGCTGCGCGACCCCGACGGCAACCGCCTGCGTTTTGCCACCCACCTGGACTGAACAATGCGGACTTGAGGCATATATACGAAACATATATGCTTCGTATATCCACTCCGCCAGAACCGCCCATGGGCATCGTCAACATCGATGACACCCTGCACGACCAGCTGCGCCGTGCCTGCACTGTCTCCAGCCGTTCGATCAACGCCCAGGCCAACTTCTGGATCCGGGTCGGCATGCTGTGCGAAATGAATCCCACGCTGAGCTTCCAGGACATCGTCGCCAGCGAACTGCGGGCTGCCGGCGTGCAGCCGCCGCTGCTGGCACCGGGACAGGTCTGAGCAGATGGCGATCATCAAGCGCCCCGACGAGATCGCGCTGATGGCCGAATCCGGGCGCCTGCTTGCGCAGGTGTTCGCCGCGCTCGACCGGCTGCCGCTGCAGGGCCGCAGCACGATGGAGATCAACGATTTCGTCGAACGCATGATCGTTGACGAGCTGCAGGCGCGGCCGGCCAGCAAGGGCCAGTACGGCTTCCCGTACGTGCTCAACGCCTCGATCGACAACGTGATCTGCCACGGCGTGCCCAGCACCACCGACGTGCTGCGTAACGGCCAGATCGTCAACCTCGACATCACCCTGGAGAAGAACGGCTACATCGCCGACTCCAGCACCACCTACCTGGTGGGCGAGGTCGACTACGCCGCGCGCAGGCTGGTGCAGACCGCCTACCAGGCGATGTGGGAAGGCATCGCCGCGGTGCGCCCCGGCGCGCGCCTGGGCGACATCGGCCACGCCATCGCCCGCTACGCGCGCAGCCACGGCTACACCGTGGTGAAGGAATACTGCGGCCATGGCATCGGCCAGGAAATGCACGAGGAACCGCAGATCCTGCACTACGGCCATCCCAACACCGGCCTGGTGCTGGAAGAAGGCATGGTGTTCACCATCGAGCCGATGCTCAACCAGGGCAGGCCGGCCATCCGCCAGCAGCCGGACCAATGGCCGGTCTACACCCGCGACGGCAAGCTGTCTGCCCAGTTCGAGCACACCGTGGCGGTTACCCGCAGCGGCGTGCGCGTATTGACCCTGCGCCCCGGCGAAACGCCATTGTGCGCGGTGGATGCGGGCTAGAGCGGACGCAACAGAAGCAGCGTTGCCAGGCAGAACATGAAGATCGCGACGCCCCCATCCAGCACCCGCCAGGCGTCCGGCCTGCGGAACACCGGCTGCAACAGGCGCGCGCCATAGCCCAGCGTGCAGAACCAGGCCACGCTGGCGGCGCACGCACCGGCGGCGAACGCCCAGCGCAGGTCACCGGGGTAGCGCGTGGACAGGCTGCCCAGCAGCACCACCGTATCCAGATAGACGTGCGGGTTGAGCAGGGTGAAGGCCAGGCAGGTCAGCAGCACCTGCCGTCCGCTGCCGCCCTGCGCCTCGGCGGCGGCCAGCGCACTGCCACCGCGCCATGCGCGCAGCCCCGCCTGCAGGCCATACCAGAGCAGGAAGGCCGCGCCACCGAAGCGCAGCCCCTGCAGCAGCAGCGGCCACTGCAGCACCAGCGCGCCCATGCCGCCCACGCCCGCCAGGATCAGCACGATGTCCGCGCCGGCGCAGGCCAGCACCACCTTCCCCACATGGCGCTGCTGCAGGCCCTGGCGCAGCACGAAGGCGTTCTGCGCACCGATGGCGATGATCAGGCCGGCACCTGCGAACAGGCCGGCGGCGGCAGCGGCGATCCACATCAGGACAAGCCAGGCAGCGAAGGGATGCGCAGGGTGCGGCCAACGGCCGGTTAAGACAATCTGGTTTTTCTTTATCCTGTGCAGAAAAACTGAAGGGGCACCGGCATGGATCTGGTACATCCACAATTGGCCGCATTCGCTGCGGTGCTGGAAGAAGGCAGCTTCGAGGCTGCGGCACGCCGCCTGTCGATCAGCCCGTCGGCACTGTCGCAACGGATCAAGGCCCTGGAGGACAGGCTCGGGCAGGTGTTGCTGGTTCGCCAGGCACCGTGCCGCCCCACCGCCGCGGGTGAAGCGCTGCTGCGCCGGGTACGGCCGATGCAGGCGCTGGAAGCCGAGGCGCTGGCCGAGCTGCTGCCCGAGCGTGGCAGTGACACCGCGCGCACGCCGATCCCCCTGGCAGTCAACGACGACTCGCTTGATACCTGGTTCGTGCCCGCCATCGCAGACCTGCACCAGCGCCACGGCTACCTGTTCGACCTGCGCATGGACGACCAGGACCACACCCTGCAGTTGCTGCGCGATGGCAGCGTGCTCGGCGCAGTGACCGCCGAAAGCCAGCCGGTGAAGGGCTGCAACGTGCACCCGCTCGGCGCCATGCGTTACCACGCGATCGCTTCGCCCGGCTTCGCCCGCCAGTACTTCAACGATGGCATGCAGGCCGCGGCCCTGGCGCGCGCACCGATGCTGGTGTTCAACCGCAAGGATGAGCTGCAATGGCGCTTCGTGCGGCGCCTGACCCGCGCGCGACTGCAGCCGCCGCTACACTACCTGCCCTCTTCCACCGGTTTCGTCGAAGCTGCCGCGTGCGGACTCGGTTGGGGCATGGCCCCGGAAACCCTGGTCGCGCCCGCCGTGCGCGCCGGCCGCGTGGTGGTACTGGAACCCCGCCGCTGGCTGGATGTGCCGCTGTACTGGCAACATGCCGCCGTGCGCTCAAGCACGCTGCAGCACATCACCCAGGCGCTGCGCACTGCGGCCAGCGGCACCCTTCGTTGAGGACAATCCGATGACCGCAGACTCGGGCTTCACGCCGCGCGCACTACCGTTTGCGCACTTCTTTACCACTGGGACGGCATGGGCGTGATCGGCCGACGTACAAGGATGCACCGCGCGAAGGCCGCGCTGGCGCTGGTGCTGGCGACCTGCCTGCCAACCGCTGCGTCCGCGCAGAACAACACCGACGCCCCCGCATTGGACTGGGAACAGGCACGCCAACGCCTGGAGCAGGTCTCCGATGCGCTGGCGGCGGCTGATGCAGCGGTACGCAACAAGCAGGACCTGCAGGACGCCACGCGCCTGCTGCGCCTGCCGGAGATCACCGGCGAAGTGCGCCGCCTGCAGTTCCAGAAGACCCTGACCCTGCCACTGGGCTCGCTGGCGCCCGTGGCTGAAGCCTTCGGTATCGATTCGCCGCTGTCGTTCACCGAGCGCGACTGGCGTACACGCCCGGTAGTGACCGCGGTGCTGCCGCTGTACACCGGCGGCGTGATCCCGGCCGCGCAACGTGCGGCCAGCGCCGCCCATGAGCAGGCCAACGCCGAGCGCGAGGCACAGCGCCAATCATTGACCGTGCAGCTGGCCCAGGCCTACTTCGGCCAGCGCCTGGCCGAGCAGGCGGTGGACGTGCGCCGCGACGTACGCGACGGCCTCAACCGCCACCTGTCCGATGCAGAAAAGCTGGAGCGCGAGGGCTTCGCCACCCGCGCCCAGCGCCTGCAGGCCACCGTGGCCCGCGACAAGGCCGAGCGCGAATACCAGAAGACGGTGAACGATCTGGCTACGCTGAAGGCCGCGCTGGCCACGCTGCTGCGCAGTGGTGGCGAGGTGCAGCCGGTGTCGCCGCTGTTCGTGCAGCGCGTGCCGATGGAACCGGTGGCCAGCTTCGAGCGCACGGCGCAGGCGCGCCAGCCGCAGATCGCGCGCTTGCGCGCGATGGTGGCGCAGGCCGAACAGGGCGTGCGCGTGCAGCAGGCCAAGCTGAAGCCGCAGATCTTCGCCTTCGGCCAGTACGACTTCCGTCGCCGCGACGAGATGCTGACCGACCCGGACTGGGCGTTCGGCATCGGCCTGAAGTACACCTTCCTGTCGCCGAACTCGCGGCCGGCGCAGATCAGCGCCGCGCGTGCGCAGCAGGACCAGGCCGAAGCGGGCCTGCGCGAGGCCGAGAACCAGGTCGCACTGGGCGTGCGCAAGGCCTGGAACGAACTTGAGACCGCGCGCCAGCAGTTCGTGCTGCTCGACAGCAGCATCGCCCAGGCACAGGAAAACCTGCGCCTGCAGGAGCTGGCATTCCGCGAAGGCCAGGCCACCTCGCTGGATGTGATCGATGCGCGGCTCGGCCTGGGCGGCGCCCGTGTCGAGCGCGCACAGGCCGCCTACCAATACGACATTGCGCTGGCACAGTTGCTGGAGATCAGTGGACAGATGGACCGTTTCGAAGAATTCCGGCGGCGTGCGGACGAGGTGATGGACCATGAGTGATGTGCTGCACGACGATGCGACGACGCCCCCCGGCAAGCGACGGCTGGGACCGATCCTGCTGGTGGTCCTGCTGGTCGCGGTGGTGCTCGGCCTGTGGCTGGCCTGGCGCAGCCCGGCCGACCAGATCCAGGGCATGGCCGATGCGGACACGATCAACGTGGCCGCCAAGATCACCGCGCGCGTGGCCGAGCTGAAGGTGCGCGAGGGCGATCGCGTGCAGCCCGGGCAGGTGCTGTTCCTGCTCGACAGTCCCGAAGTGGCCGCCAAGGAACAGCAGGCGCACGGCGCATTGGCCGCTGCGCAGGCGGTGGCCGACAAGGCCGATGAAGGCGCGCGCAGCGAAGACATCCGTGCCGCCGAAGCGAACTGGAAGCGGGCCGAAGCCGGCGCGACGCTGGCCGAAGCGACCTACCAGCGCGTGCAGAACCTGTTCAACGAAGGGGTGATGACCCGGCAGAAGCGCGATGAAGCGCATGCCCAGGCCACCAGTTCGCGCGAACTGGCCCGCGCCGCCCGCGCGCAGTACGACATGGCATTGGCCGGCGCCCGCGAGCAGGACAAGCGCGCCGCGCAGGGCCAGGTACAGCAGGCGCAGGGCGCGGTGGCCGAGGTCAACGCCGCGCGAGCAGAAGTGGAAGGACGCGCGCCGGTGGCGGGCGAGATCAACAAGCGCATGGCCGATCCGGGCGAGCTGGTGCCGGCCGGCTATCCGGTGTTCACCCTGGTCGACATCGACCGCATGTGGGTGGCGATGAACCTGCGCGAATCGCAGATGCAGGGCCTGAAGGTCGGCAGCAAACTGCAGGGCAGCGTGCCGGCGCTGGGCCTGGATGGTGAGTTCGAGGTCTACTTCATCAATCCGGCCGGCGACTACGCAACCTGGCGTACCACCCGCCAGTCGTCCGGCTATGACGTCCGCAGCTTCGAGGTGCGGGTGCGCCCGGTACGCCGCATCGAGGGCTTCCGCCCCGGCATGAGCGTGCTGTTCGCATGGCCCCAGCACTGAGCCCGGACCGCAACGGCTTCGCCGCTTCGTGGCGGCGCGAGCTGCAGTCGCTGCGCAGCAACCGTGCTGACCTGCTGCTGGTCACCTTGCTGCCACTACTGATGCTGGTAGTGATGGCATGGATGTTCACGCCGTCGGTGATGCGCGATATCCCGATTGCTGTGGTCGACCTTGACCATAGCAGTGACAGCCGCCTTCTGCTGCGCATGCTCGACGCAAGTCCCGGCGTACGCGTCGCCAGCCAGCCAGCGGACCTGGAGGAGGCACGTTCGCAGCTGGGCAGCCTGGACGTGTTCGCCATCGTGCTGGTGCCGCGCGATGTCACCCGGCAGGCGCTGCGTGGGCGCCAGGGCACGGTGTTCGCCTATTACAACGCCACCTACATGACCACCGGCCAGTCCGCGTCGCGCGACATCGGCGACGCGGTTTCCGCATGGAACGCACGCCTGCTGCGCGAGCGCATCGGCCTGCAGGTTGGCCCGGGCAAGCTGCGCGCGGCGCCGATAGCGGTGCAGTCGGACATCCTCTACAACCCGGCGCGCAGCTACGAATTGTTCCTGCTGCCACTGATCTTCCCGGCGGTGCTGTCACTGGTACTGGCACTTGCGGTGGCCGGCAGCCTCGGCCGCGAGATCCGCGATGGCACCCTGCCCGCCTGGCTGGCTCGCACGCCGTGGTCGGCGATCGCCGGCAAGGTCGCGCCGTACCTCCTGCTGTTCTCGCTGTATGGCGCGCTCGGCATCGGCTACCTGGCCTGGCTGCGCGGCGATGGTGTGGCCGGCAGCGTGCTCCTGCTGCTGCTCGCACAGCCCCTGTTCTACCTGGCCACGGTCGCCTACGCGTTGTTTTTCGTCGGCGTCACCCGCGACATGGGTACCGCGCTGTCCGCGGTGGGTCTGAGCATCGGCACCGCACTGGCGTTTTCCAGTGCCACCTTCCCGGTGCTGGACGGGCCGTTGTTTACCCGCGTCTGGCACCAGCTGCTGCCATTGAGCGCCTACATCAAGCTGCAGACCCAGCAGCAGTTCATCGGCTCGCCGCTGCAGGTTTCGGCATGGCCGCTGGCTACGCTGCTGTTGATGACGGTGGTGGCCGGTGGCATCGGCGGCCTGCGCCTGATCGCCTTTGCACGCACGCCTGCCGCCGCACAATCCGCAGGGGCTGACGCATGAGCATGCTCTGGCGCAGCCTGCGGCAGACCCTGATGGCGGTGCTGTGCGACCGCTACGCGATCGTGGTGATGGTCGGTGCGGTGATCCTGTATTCGTTCTTCTATCCAGCCGCCTACCGGCACCAGGTGGCCGGCAACCTGCCGGTGCTGGTGGTGGACGAAGACCATAGCGCGACCAGCCGCGAGCTGCTGCGCAAGCTCGACGCACTGCGCGTTGCGCGCGTGGTCGGGCAACCGGCGGACGTCGACAGCGCACGCGAGCAACTCGAAGCCGGCCACGCCGAAGGCATCGTCGTGATCCCGGCCAACCTGGAGCGCGACATCCTGCGCGGCCATCCGGCCAAGCTGGTATTGCTTGGCAACGGCGCCTACCTGGGCCGTGCCAGCTGGGTGCTGGGCAGCGTGGCCGATGCACTGGGCGCATTCGGGCGCGACGCCGTGGTCGGCCAGGCCGCCTTCATGGGCGCGCCACAGGCACCGCCGGTCACCCTGGTACAGCGCCCGCTGTACAACACCCAGGAAGGCTATGGCAGCGCCATCGTGCCCGGCGTGGCCGAGCTGATCGTGCACCAGACGCTGTTGATGGGCATCGGCGTACTCCTCGGCGGCCGCCGCCTCGCGCTCGGCCGGCGCCTGCGCTTCGACCTCCCGACCCTGGCCGGCATGGCGATGGGCTTCGGCCTGATCGGCCTGTTCGGTTTGTTCTGGTATGCCGGGTTCACCGCCTGGGTGCAGGACTATCCACGAGGAGGCAACCCGCTGGGCCAGCTGCTGGGCGGCACCTTGTTCATCGCCGCGACGGTGGCGTTCGGCCTGTTCATCGGCAGCTTCTTCCGTACCCGCGAACGCGCGTTCCAGTACATCATCGCCACCTCCATCCCGCTGTTTTTCCTCGCCAACCTGTCGTGGCCGGCGGTGATGACGCCGCAACCGCTGGTCTGGCTGGCACAGCTGCTGCCGACCACCTCGGGCATCAACCTGATGGTGCGCCTGAACCAGATGGACGCCCGCCTGGCCGACGTCAGCCACGAACTGATCACCCTCACCGTCCTGCTGCTGCTCTATGGCAGCCTCGCCACCTGGCGCCTCCTCGCCAAAAAGGGGACGGAGGGAATTAAGTCGTAACCGGCCGGTTTGGGAGATTGCGACTTAATCCCCTCCGTCCCCTTTTCCTGCAACGAAGAACGCCGGCGCGCGGCCGGCGTTCGAGTACTGCGATGTGTAAGGCGGAACGGGCGCTGTCGGCAACCGATCAACGATAGACGCGCTCGCAACGGCGCTCAACCACGCGGTCGCCGTTCTTCTGCTGGCTGTTGCCCTGGATCTGGCGACCGGCCGCACCACCGGCAACAGCACCGGCCACGGTAGCGAGCTTCTTGCCATTGCCGCCGCCCACCTGGTTGCCCAGCAGGCCGCCGATCACTGCACCCGTGGCCGTACCCGCAATGCGGTTCGGATCGCGCGAGTTGCGCTGCACTTCCACGTTCTTGCAGACCACGCGGCTGCCGTCGTTGAACTTGCGTCCCTCATCGCGCGGGCCATACGTCTGCGCGCCGGCCACCGACGAAGCCGCCAGCAGGGTGCCCAGCACAAGCAATCGGGTCGAGGTCTTCATGGCCATCTCCTGAGTTCCGGTATGGCGCAAGTGTCCTCCCGCGGTTGGCAACCCAAGGTGAAATGCGCGTGTCCGCCACCTCATCGGCCATCGCGCGTTCAGGAAGAAAATCCGCGCCCATCACGATCAGCCATCGTGATGGGCGCCGTCTCCCTACCGGCGTGCCACGTTCTAGAACTCTTCCCAACCACCGGCATTGGCCGCCAGTGTCGGTTCGATGCGGGGTGAAAGCGCAGCGGGCCGGCGTACCGGGGTGACCGTCGCAGCTACCGCTGCCAATGCGGGGCGTACCACCGCCGCTGCCGTCGCCGCACCCGTGCGGAACACCGAAACCGCCTCAGCCAGCAGGTTGGCCTGCTCTTCCATCGAGCGTGCCGCTGCACTGGCCTCTTCCACCAGCGCCGCATTCTGCTGCGTGGTCTCATCCATCTGCACCACAGCCTGGTTCACCTGCTCGATGCCCGAGCTCTGCTCCTGCGATGCGGCGGAGATATCAGCCATGATGTCGGTCACGCGCTGCACCGACGCCACGATCTCTCCCATCGTGGTGCCTGCCTGGCGGACCAGCGCCGATCCATCGGCGACCTTGCCGACCGAATCCTCGATCAGGCCCTTGATCTCCTTGGCCGCTCCGGCCGAGCGCTGTGCCAGCGTGCGCACCTCACTGGCCACCACCGCAAAGCCCCTGCCCTGCTCGCCTGCACGCGCGGCTTCCACCGCCGCGTTCAAGGCCAGGATGTTGGTCTGGAAGGCGATGCCGTCGATGACACTAATGATCTCGGCGATCTTCTTCGACGAGGCTTCGATGGCCGACATCGTGGTGACCACCTGGCCGACCACCTCGCCGCCCTGCGAGGCGACACCGTGCGCGCCGATGGCGAGCTGATTGGCCTGGCGTGCATGCTCGGCGTTCTGCTTCACGGTGGAGGTCAGTTCCTCCATCGATGCTGCGGTCTCTTCCAGGTTTGCCGCCTGCTGTTCGGTACGCCGCGACAGATCGGTGTTGCCCGAGGCAATCTCGCCTGCTGCGAGGTTGATGCTGGACGCACTGGACTGGATGCGGCCGACAATCTGCTTGAGCTGATCGACGGTGGCATTGCAGTCATCGCGCATGCGGGCGAACACGCCGTGGAAGTCGCCCTGCATGCGTACGGTGAGGTCACCGCGCGAGATCGCCTGCAGCAGCGTCGACACCTGCACCAGGTTCTCGTCGGTGGTCTGCATCAGGCGATTGAGTCCAGCCACCATGTCGCGGAAATCGTAGGCGAAGCGATCTTCATCGCCGCGCAGGCTGAAGTCGCCCGCCGCCGCGGCCGTCGCCAGCCGGCGGATCTCGCCGTTGATCGCCGACAGGCTGGTCTTGGTCTCGTCCATTGCCTGGGTGATCGCCGCCTTCTCGCCCGGCAGCGGATCCATGTCCACCGACAGGTCGCCACGGGCGTAGTGCTTCATCACTTCGATCAGCCGGTTCTGCACTTGCACGTGCGAGCCGACCAGCGCATTGGTCTCGTGCACCATGCGCCCGTAGTCGCCGGGGAAGGCAGCCTCGTCCATGCGATAGCTGAGGCTGCCGGCATCGTGCTGGCGGGCCAGCTCGCCCTGCGCCGCCATCACCGACTGCAACTGCGCCTGCATGCGCTGCATCGACCTGAGCAGCTGCGTCACCTCATCGTTGCCGGACGCGTCGATGCTGTTGTCCAGCCGCCCGTTGGCGATGCCGTCGGCCAGCTTCACCGCACCTTCCAGCGGGCGGGTCAGGCTGCGGGTGATGGCCCACGCGGCCAGCGAGCCCAGTATCAGGCTCAGCACGCCGAACACGATCGACAGCGTGCCGGTCCAGGATTCGGTTGAACGGTATTCCTCGCGGCTGCGCGCGGTCAGTGTCTCCTGATGCCGCAGCAGGGTCGAGATCGTCTCGTTCCATGCGGTAGCCAGGCCGTGCTCGGCGAGCAGTTCCTTGGCCGCACCGTCAAAATCCCCCGCCTTCATGCGCTCGTGCAGATGCTGGGTGGAGGCGTCGGTGGCCTTGCGTGCCGCGTCGATCTTCGCCACCAGGGCATCACCGGTGGCATCGCGTGGAATCTTGATGTACTTGGCCCAGATGCCGTCGTAGGTCTGCGACAGCTCCTGCGCCTTCTGATAATCCTTGTCGAAATCCTCACCGCGCTTGATCACCATCAGCCGGCGATGCATCAGCACCGCGTTGTTGGTATCCAGCATCTCGTTCAACAGCCGCATCTTCACCATGTTGACGTCCACCACTTTCGAGAACTGGGCAGACTTCAGATGGTTTCCGTACAGCGCCAGGCCGACGATGGCCACGATGAACAGCAGCAGCAAACCGAACCCGGCCCCCAGCCGGGATCCCACACGGAGGTTGCGTAAGGCGAGCATCTCAATTCCCTTGATCATGGCCGTACGATCGATGGCGGCGCGGGCAGGGGAAACTTTATGGGTCGATATTATTATATCGATCTAAAACTCTGGAACTGTGCGGACAGGTGTGAAAGCGGGCGACCCACGAGGGCGTTATATCCAGAAGGCATATCGCCACGTGTACCGAGAATAGGATAAGGCCGGGGCCTGCCGCCCCGCTATCTGGCATTACAGGGCAACAGGCCCCGGGAAGACCAGAGCCTTCCCGAGACTTGCCGCATAGACGCTCTCGCACTGGAAGGAGAGCACAAACTGGAACTCGCACGTCGCGGCGTAACGCTTGATGAAGTGGCATATTTCCTCCCAGGCACGTTCAAACCCGCTCGCGCGGAAATGAAACGAGCCGAGCAGGCCCACCTGCCACGAGGCCTCAATCCCTTCCGCTACGACAGCTTCCGGCGGGTCGACGATGCCGAACCCGAAGCCAGTGTTGGATGCTGGAAGATATCCACGCAGACCGTCAGTACCGTCGGAGTACTCGGCCTGGATCGAATCCAGGGCGTGCAGCACGGCACCCAGATCGGCACCGGCTTCGACTTCCAGAAACAGCGAAATGCTCATTATCGAACCATCAATCTGAAGCCAACAGCTTCATGACTCGGCATGGCCGCTTTCGTCTTCGGCTTCATTTCTGTCCTGAAGAATTCCTGATTCATACGGACTACCCCTGCCCACCTCACCCATGGGAGCTCGCAACAATCCGGCTACCGCTTCAGATCAGTGTAGGTAGCACTCATATCCTTTATGCCCTCCTCGCTGTTCCCCATGGACGCTCTCACCGCGTCCAACCAGTCCTCCCACGCACCTGGATCCGTGGGGCTTCGATCCTCCTTAAGACTCCAGCCAAGTGAACCCAGCAGCCCCCCGATCTCATCGCTGGGGCCGCGGGAATAGTCGATCTGGAGGAAGTAGAACATCGCCATGTAAGCTTCCTCGATCGTCAAGAGCTGTTCTTTCACCAATAATCTCCCTGCATGCACCATTTCCAGAGCGACTCTCGCCGGATGTCAGCGATCGCAATCCAATGAGGGTATGCCGGTTGAAGAACCGCATCTTCCCCTCGATCGTGAAGTCCGTGCGCCTGATTTCACCCAGCATCATCTCGCGTTGGGCGTCGTTCAACGTGCACGGCTCCAGAACATTGGCCTCCAGCACTCGCCCCGGGGGCGCCAGTCGCAGCTCGACAATGCAGGCATTGCCCTCGATGGGGACACCTGCTGGCCACGCCGTCATTGTGATCGCACGCATTTGCTCCTGGTACGCCACCCGCTCTGCTTCCTCCATCTGCGGGTCCGGCAGATACGGCGGGTTCGCCGCCACGTGCACAGCAGACTGCGTGGGCGTTGGCTCTGATATCGAACCAACGATCAGTTTGATCAGGGTGTTCTGTGAGGCCGTTACCGCCAAGGCGATCACCAGAGCGGTGTAGCTGACACCACCAGCCTTCTGCAGCTCAAGGTGCCGCCGATGTGCCCCGCGATGCTCGGCATCAACCTTGCGGACAATCCTTCGGCAATGCGACAGGTACAGCGGATTCGCCAGAATTCCTGCAAGTACGCGAAACACCAGGAAAGAGAGCAAGGACAACCATGGCAGCCCCAGCAGCACGAAGGTGGTCATCAGCAACGGCGAAAGGATGAACCAGATCGCGCCCCACGCATGCATGCGCCGGAAGAAGAACCAGAGTGACGAGAACAGGAATGCCGGCCAGTTCCATCGCCTTGGCGCCCTGCCGCTTGCTTCGTACAGCCTCCAGTGACGGAGATAGGCGCGGAACCTGTCACCTACCACGATCGCCAGTGCTTCCTTCTCGCTCAACCCATCTGAGGTTGCATCTGTGCTCTGCACCGCTTCACCGACGGCGCTGCCGAAGGTGGGTTCAATCCTTACTTTCATTATCCTCTATCCAAACTCGCCACGAAACTAAACCTTGCTCCAGGCAGGCTCCTCTGTCACCTCAACATGAGGCCTACTGCGGCCGGCAAGAATCTCGACTTCGAATTCACAACCGAATTCAAGATCCTCTTGCATCGCCCGCCCCACCCCATTCAATCGCTATTGCCATCAGAGAAGCCGCTACCCAAACCCCTGCGACCTAACCTTTCCAACCGACTCCATCCACTCAACCCAGACAGCGGCATCATTCAGGCAACTGGAATCATTTAAAGGCGACGTGAGACGCCCAATAACTTCGAACAGTGGAAGACCCTCACCGGATCGATCAAAAATCGCCTCGAGGAATACCAGCATTACTGAGAACGAATTCAGCAACGTCAAACACCCACCCGATGAACTCATTTGTGCGACACAGAATTCAGCATTAAGTGCGCCCCCAGCGGTGTTGACCTCTGCAAACGCGTCGCGCCAGTCATCCCACATTACCGGATCGTTGGGCAGGTCATCTGCCCACAAAAAAGAGCGCGCCGAAGATAATAGATCAACAAGAGCGTCCTGATTACTACCCCTATCCAAATAATTTTGCAGGAAAACGCACATCAACACATATGCAGCCTGAACAGAAATTTCTTTGAAATCTCCCATATCACCAACACTCATCCCGCCCCCTCTCTTCTGAACCGGCTCAGATGCGCACTGCAAACACCATTGGCAATCAGCTGGCTGGTGGCCGTCACCGTACCTGCGGCAGCCGCCGTCGCCTGCCTGTCCATCAGCAAAGTGCTTGCATCAGCAATGCCTTCACCGCGCGCTGCGCTGGTATCGATGTTGACGCCCAGCTCAGCCGCCAACATCTGTTTGCCATCGATGGTGAGGTGTGATCGATTTGGACTGGAATGCTACGTCCAATGCTCACGGCCATCTGCGCCAATCCAAACCAAGCCCGCCGGAGCATCGATCAAGAACCAAAGGCCGAATCCATCAATATCATCTTCGCCAGGACTCTCAAGCCATGCCTTTGAGATGAACAACAATTGTTCCCGCCAGTCACCCTCCAAGGTCCTCCCGTCCGATGCGAGTTTTACTTTCCGCTCTCTCAGCAAACGCCCCATCAACTCGAAGAACGCGCCCCTCCTTCCAGAAATCCCAACATCCCCCATCTCCATCGTCATGTGCTGCCAGACGGCACCAAGAGACAACCCAAACGAAGAATTCATCACTGCAGAATAGACTTCATCCCTCATTCTAGCCTCACCCCTACTTGCCCCCATTACCTATCGACTTGTCCCGCACATCAGTCGCCCAACTCGCACCAGATTGCGCTCGCCTGATCCCCTGCGTGGAAGTTGTTCTCAAACAAGTTCCTGGCAATCCTCACATTCAACACGGTCCCCGCCAGATCCTGCCCGACAACCCACCCGCCAGCGCTCCCACCGCTTTAGAGAGCGCCAGAACCGCCTCCGTTTGAATCATCGAACAGTCCAAGCTCTCCGGGCCACGAACCCATACTTGTACGAAACAGCCGCATTCACAAACGCCTGACACGCAGGGCTCGCCGAGTTCGCTGTACAAACCGAGAGCAGCTCACAGTCCATTCGCTCCGACAGTTGCTTGGCAACGTCACGCACCATCTTTTGGCATGACGTGTCGCTGCCATACTCGTCGAGTTGCTGCTTCATTACTCGAGCTTGATCCTCAGCAAGGAAGTTATTCTCAACCGAGTTCTTGGCAATCCCCGCATTCAACGCGATCCCGGCCAAATCCTACCCTAAAGCACCCAATAAGTTTCTGGCGATGGCACAGGCACAGCGAGCTCGCCAGTAATGCGTAAGCAGACGGCTCATCAGCGATGGCAACAGCGCCAGCCACAGCGCCCGCATCAACGATGCTGCAATCATCAGCAGGGCCGCAGTCTGGATTAGCCATTTCCCAGCTCATTCCGGCACAGCATTGAGCGAACGTACTCAGCCGATCCCGGAGTTCTTTCTATATACTTGAGACATGCCATACCCAGGTATCGACTAAACTCTTCATCACTAACAATCACAACGTCCGGGTCATACTTGAGCCCATATGAAAATTCCACCCCAGAAAAGTGATCATCCACGTCGAAGCTACTATTATCTGGGAATCTACAGTCAACATCATCGGTGCCAAAACCCCAGCCCCTTGATAAACACTCGAGCATCTGAATAAACACTCCCGAAGAATAAATCCAATCAAAGTAAGCAAAAACCACCCAATCAGAATCCCTCTTATCCATCCAAGATCCAAACAACTGATCACTCATACCAACCTCACTTAGGGTGGAAATTTTTAACTACACCGGCATCATCGATGTACACAACGAAAGAGACGCCTCCCGCATTGGACTCATATATCCTCTTCCCCGCAGCAACAGCGTCCTTGTAACCCTTCACAGCAGCTTCCTGGCCGAGCACCAAAACCTTCCTATCTGACATTATAGGATGCGATCATCGGTCGCCGTGGCACCACGCAACGCGGTATCGCCCCCGGCCTTCATCGAGATGTTATTGCGCGCCCCGCATCTTCTGCAGGCGATCATTGGGATTTCGAGCCGCGTCGACGTTGATGATCGGATCGATCAACCGGGACTTCGCCCCCCCACCCGTAGAACCGATCCCACTCAGCTTCACGTAGTACCCAACCCTTGTGAATCACCCTTGCCGCAATCGCCAGTGGTTGAAATCCCCTAAGAGATCAAGCCTAAGCCCTCACGGAGCGACGATTCCCTTCCAGATCAGACAATGGAACTCCCCAAAGGGCCGCGCGCATCATCAGTGAAAAATCTAGTGTCCAGATCCTGCGCCGGCTCCATCCCTCCAAACACAGTGCGCGCTTCACTTAGCAACTTCAATTGCTGGAAATGCCTATGGAGTATGGGCATGGCCACGGCAACATCCGACCAATCCATCTCGAATGAGAAATCTATACTTACCGTTCTGTCGAATCTAAAGACGCGAATCAGCAACGTAGGAATATGAACGGCGAATTCCAGCCTAAAACCATTGATCTCCTGGATCATGCAAGAACTGCACGGGAAGTCATCGACATTTCCCGCAAGCCAGTCGCCAACCGCTATCGGCTCGCCATCCAGCTCGGTCCGCGAGACGGACTCAGCCGTGCGACCGATCGATTCCAGCACCTAGGACTCGTTGACCCACGGGACGACCTCCATGGCAATCTCAAACGAGTCACTCATCAATAAACCCTCTCCGATTCCGTCAGCGACCGACTGGGTTAAGACCCTCGTCCATGTTTCGGATTCATTTTTCTTCGATCCGCCCCCCAGCAGCACTTAGATCTACGGACTGAAATAGCTACCATCTTCCAGCTTCCAGACAAAACCGCCAGGAACCCAGCCATATCCAGGCTTGGCAACCCAGAACATGTCCGGATCTCAGTCCAACTCAGGCGGTCAAGCCGCCATGAAACGCTCAATCTGCTCATTAACGGCACCGCCCCAAAAACCATTCACATCTTCGAGCCTAGCCCTCCCTTCACTTAAAACAGCACCCGACCCCCATCGGAAGAACTGCCTCCTCTCTTCAAGCGAAAGACCGGGAAGATAGTCAAAACAATTCCACCAGATCACATCAACATCAAGAAGCCCCACACTACCAATAAATCCCCTTACATCAAGACCATCCAACCAATCATTAATCACTTTAACTTAATCTACACTTTCTCAGTCTAACGCTCATTTGGTGAAATTGTATCCACGGTCCACTTCGCGCCAGTGACATTACTCAAGCTAGAACGATTTATTAAGCCCATACTCACACCATCCTTTCTAATGAGATTACTGCAGATACACTCAAAAATGACAGGAATCGCATGCAATCTACAGCTAAGAAATCCCGAAAGACTCAAGCTCCTTCAATGTAATGAATCGAAGCCTTTCACCTCTCAAAGCCGAACCATTCAAGAATTCGCCATAGCCGCATACATCACACTGAAATGCGGGCGTAAAACTGATCAACCCCATATATGCCCGCATATACGCCTCCCCGCAGCGGGAACACACCCTGTCAATCTCGACGGCGACCAACTCCTCCATCAGATCTCTGACAAACTGCGCGACACCGTCATCACTTGCGTTTCTCAACTGGGTCGCACGCGAATGCACGCGCCCAACATCCGCTTCCCCGATCTCCGCGAATGGATATTCATCCAATCGACCATCCATATTCACAATCAAGTCAAAGCCATAGCTTAGGAATGGTTCTCTGCGAACCTCGCCCTCGCATTCCATAACCCATTGGATCAGTGCCTCAACAACACCCCTCGCACCCGAATTATTATTTACGCTCGAAAGACCTGAAATCAGTCTATTCCTCAAAATTCCCGACAAGCGAGCCATTACTCTCCACCCTTTATTGGAAACGTTGTAATCAAGTTTCCCGCCTTATCTGTAAACACTTTGATGACGGAGGTTGGCTGCCCCCCATCCTTCAGTGAAGATATCCCAATCGGCCTTCCAACATCAACAATACGAACGTATTGTCCTCCAGGAATTTCATAGACAGGAGAGCGAACAACAACCGCGCTTTGTAGAACCACCTTGAGCTCATCCGGATTAATACTGAAGATGGATCTATTTCCAGCTGGTGACTTTCCAAAGTGCCCATCTAGAACATGCTGAAAGCCCGCAGAAACCGGAGCCCCTGAGTCGCGCAAAGGCGTTGTTCGTGTCCGTCCGTTGGCCAGATTGACTCGCGAAAGCACTACACCACGCTGAACTGGATTTCCTGGAGCACTGAAACCCCCACCGTCATTGGTTACCTGTAACTTTGGCGGATTGGAATTTTCCGGACGAGAGAAGCCCTTCTCGTACCCAGCCGGCACGGAATTCGTTGTCGACGCCTCATCAGTTGGTCTGAGCGCTCGTGGCCGCGTTACACCAAGACCGCCCGTCTGAGGCAAAAGCCCAGTCCTGTTCACAAATCTCACTGCTCCGATGTTGGCCAAGGCCCCCATCGTCAACGTCAGCGCTCGTCGATTCTCTTCGCTCGCGCCACCCAACGTTGCGGCAATGAACGCGGCACTGGCGATAGCACTTGAAGCTTGAGCGTCATGTACAGCGAAGAAGTTCCTAAGCTGCATTGCTGAGGGAAGCAAGTCTTCGGAACGAGTTATTTCAAGCCCAGACTGCTTCAACGCAGCATCGTACAGGCGCTCGTTTGTCCCTTTGCCACGATAGATTAAATCTTCAAACCACGAATAGTTTGCATCCTTGTATGCCTTCTGGTCAGCCCCCAAACCGACATAGGGTCGCCCATAGGACTGCGACGGGTTGATTCCCTGCAATTCGCCAGGATTCAGAGAACCACTATTGGCGAGGAACTGCTTCTGTAGCTCCGGAAGGTCTAGCGGACCGTTTTGCAGTTCGTAACGATTGATATAAGTCGCGAGATCTGCGGCTTGAACCTCAGTCAGGGTCTCTCCTGCCAACGCCTTCCGGAGCAACCCCGCACTCATCTGGTCCGCAGCATCAAGCAGAACCAGTTCCAAGGATTCCTGTTTATCCAGCCCCCCCTGCCGCTTGGCCTTCTCGCGGAGATGCACCATCCGAGCATGATCGTCATTGCCAAGGAAATTGTTCTCAACCGAATTCTTGGCAATCCCCGCATCCAACGCAATCCCAGCCAGATCCTGCCCTGACAACCCACTCGCCAGTGCTCCCACCGCCTGCGACAACGCCAGCACCATCTCCTTCTGCTCCGGGCTCAGCCTGGAAGGATCTCCCCCGGTCAACGTATTAGTCAGCACCTTCGCGGCCAACTCGCCGCCAGCCGCAGAGACCGCTCCGGTTCCCGCATTGCCACCATTGGCTTCCGCCAGCAGTGCACCCAATACCGCGTGCGACAGCAATTGCAGAGTCGCATTGGGATCGCTGCCGTGGTTCGAGTCAAGCTTGCTGCCGATGAAGTAAGCGGCATAGGGCGCCAGCGCATTGGACGCGACCTGACCGGCGCCCTGGCCGGCTACGCCCCCTACCACAGCCGTCGTCACTGCGCTCAGGGCACGGCTGTACTCACCGCCATCACCCCACTTCTTCGCATCGTTATAAGCTTGGCTGTTTGCGGTCAGCACCTTATCGCGTTGCGCTGCGCTAAGCGCGTTGAACGCCTTTTTATCATCGGTTGACAGGCCATCGTAGTACGCCTGGGTTGCCTTCTTGCTCTGATAGGCTTGAACGTCCCATGCAATCTGCTGGCTGGTGGCCATCACCGTCCCCGCCGCAGCCGCCATCGCCTGCTGGTCTGCCAGCAGCTTGCTCGCATCCGGCAATGCCTCCAGCGCACGATGCGCTCCACTGGCGTCGGTGTTGATGCCCAGCTCGGCCGCCGACGTCTGCTTGCCACCGATGGTGATGTTGCCCTCGGTCAAGGTGGCAAGGGTGGAGCTGCTGTCGCTGCCCTTCTCCATCATCGGCAGGCCCGGAGCACCTCGCGGTGCGGCCGTTCCCGGCTTGGGCGCCCAGCCATCCATCTGCCCGCCCGCACCACCACTGATGCTGCCGGAGCTGGCCGTGTAGTCCATGTGGTTCTGCAGGTCAGTGAACGTCAGCGAGCCCGCAGTCAGTTCACTGTTGCCCGCATGGGTGCTGGCAATCGCACCGCCCACCAGATTCACGTGGCCGGCATCGACGTGGTAGCCGCCGTTGCCGGCAAACAGGCCGCTCTGCTGGCCGACACCCTGATAGCTGCCGCTGGCCTTGCCTGCGCTCGCATACCCGTCGGCATTCCACGCGGTACCGAACGACACCTGCACGCGGCCACCCACCTGGCTGTTCCTGGACATGCTCTCGGCGATGTCCTGCAGCGACTCGATCGTCAGCGTGCCGCCGGTCTTGACGTCGATGCGATCAGCGGTCGCCGTGGCGCCACGCAGCGTGGTATCGCCCTCGGCCTTCATCGAGATGTTCTTGCCGGTCAGCGTGGTGTTCTGCCAGGTCCTGCTCTCGGCATTGGCCTTGCTGCTGCCAACACTCGCTTCGGCGTACACGTACACGCCGGTCTGCGCCCCTACCGAGACGCCCACGCCGACTTCGGCGCCGGCATTGCTGCTCTTGCTGCGGTCGGCCACATGCGCCTTGCCTGCTTCCAGCAGAATGTCGCCGGCCGAATCCAGGCTGAGGGTGTTGCCTGCACTCAGATTGCCCTGCACCACGTGAATGTCGCCCGTCGTGCTGGTGAGGTTGACGTTGCCGCCGCCCTGGATGGTGGAGCCACGCGACACCCTGCTGCTGCCATCGGCACTGCTGTTGGCGGTCTTGAAGCCGATGCCTGCTTCAGCACGGAACAGTTCGCCACTGCCGCCTCGGTCGGACAGCGCCGAGATCGCACTGGCTGCCTGGTACGCGTTGGCGCCCGCTGCCATGCCCTGCATCTTCTGCAGGCGATCATCGGACTGACGGGCCGCGTCCACGTTGTTGATCAGGTCGATCAACGGCGACTTCACCCGCGCGAACACGCCGATCTTCAGGTCCTTGTCGCTCTGCGAGTAGTGACCACTTTCGTCCGCGGTCAGCAACTCGATCTCGGCGGCGGTGATGTTCACGTCCTTGGCGGCCACCACGTTGCTGGCCGTCTGCGTGTACTTGCCCCCGGCGGTCAGGCTCACGCTGCCGCCCAGGCTGCCGATGCTGCTGGCCACCTGTGACACCTGCGCGCTGTCGTCCTGGTGCTGCTCGCGGTGCCAGCCGGAGAACTTCTCGGTATCCGATATCTGTACCGTGCCGATCGCCTTGCTGTCGGACGTATTGGCGTTGCTGACCGTATCCTGCCCGCTGCGCACCAGCAGATCACCGGCGGCACGGATGCTGACGTCCTTCTCGGCCGCGATGTTGGCTGCGGTCAGGCGGATGCTGCCTTCGGTGGTGGCCATGCGCACGCCGCCGCCGACCGACAACTGCGTGCCGGTGATGGTGTCACTGCTGCCGCTGCCCTGGCTCTGCGAGTTGTTGGTACCGAACGGCAGGCCGCTGGTGTTGTTGGCAAAGCCCCAGCCCTTGCCGCGGCTGCTGCTGTCGCTGCGCTCGGTGTTGTGGGCCACGTCGAACACGATGTCCTGGGTGGCCAGCAGCACAGCGTTGCCCTCGGCCGACATCTGTGTGCCCTGGCTGAGGATCGAGCCGCCGTTGGCAATCAACGTGAGATCGCCGCCTGCAGCCAACTGGCTGACGCGGGCATCACTGGTCGAATGGCTCTGTTCGCTGTTGGTGCGCTGGCTGCCGGCAGTCACCACGGTCGACGTGGTGGCCGCGCGCAGGCCGGAGGCGGCGCCTTCGGCGGTGCGGGTGATCCGCCCCATCGCCGAGCCACTATCGGCCATACCGTCGGTGGTCGAATCGCGGGCGCTGCGGTAGGCCTTGGTCGGGTCGTAGGTCACGCCCACCGAGAAGCCGCTGGACTTGCTGGCCTGACTGGATTGGCTGTCCGTGGTGTCCTGTCGCGCCAGCAGCGCAATGTCCTTGCCCACCAATGTCAGGTTCTCGCCTGCGGCGACGTCCGAGGCTTCGATCGTCAGCGTGTTGCCAGCATTGATCAGCACATTGCCGTCGCGCGAGGCGATCGCCGATCCCACCTGGGTGGTGGACTGCTCGGCGCGGGTGCTGCTGTTCTTCGCGCTGCTGTAGCCGACCGATGCCACGCCGTTGCCGAAGCCTCCGGTAACGCCGGATTTCTTTTTGCTCTCGCTGGACTCACTGCTGTGATGATCTTCGGCAGCAGTGATCAGCACATTGTTACCGGCCCCCAGAATCACGTTGCCGGTGGCATCGACCACCGCACCTACCGCAGTCAGATCGCGGCCAGCCGTGATGTTGATGCGCTCGCCCTGGATCGCCGTGCCGATGGCATAGCTGTCGCTGGCGTCGACGCTGCGCGTGGTGGTGGTACTAGACAGCGCCTTCTTTTTCTTGTCGTAGCTGTCCAGACTGTAGTCGTGCATCTCGTTGGCTGAGAGCAGGTTGACGTCGCGGCCCGCGGCCACGCTTACCGCGCCGTCATTGCTGTCGACCAACGCGGCTGTCAGGTTCACGTCCCGGCCTGCGCTCAGCAGCAGATTGTCCCCGGTCTGCAACGTGCTACCGCGCACCGTCTCATCACGCTGGCTGACCTGCAGCGAGCTGCGCTTGCCCGCGTTCGCAAAATCCCGGCTCTCGCTGTCCACCAGCGCCTGGCTGTTGATGTCCCCACCGGCCTGCAATGCCAGACCGCCCGCCGCCTTGATCTGCGCGGCGGCCAGGTTGATGTCCTTGCCGGCTGCCAGCACCACATCGCCAGCGCCCTGCACCGATGTGGCAGCGTGCGTCGTCCTGCTGCTGCGCTGGTGGTTGCGTTCATCGAAGGTGGCGTCGCGGCGCTCCTCCAGCGCAATCGCGCCAACATCCAGAGTGCCGCCTGCGGCCAGCTGGGTCAGGCCGTCGGCGCCGGCGTTGCGGATCTGTGCGGCCTGCAGGCTGATGTCACCACCGGCCACCACCGACAGCATGCCGTCGCCACTGGGTTTGGTCACATACAGACCGGCGACCCGATCGATGCGGTTGGTCTCGTACTGGTAGGTGCCACCGCCCTGCTGTGTCTCCACCGTGGAGGCCACCGTGACATTGCCCGCAGCCTTGACCGACAGCGCATCGGTGGCCGTCACGGCGGCACCCACAACACGGATGTCCTTGTCCGACGACAGCCCGACGTACTGGCCGGAAATGCTGCCGCCCAGATGCTCGATGTTGCCGGCATCGATGGTCACCAGCTTGCGCCCGGCGATGTTGCCGGTGTTGACCAGGCCATTGCCCAGTTTGATATCGACATTGGCGCCTGCCAGCAGTGCGCCGTTGCCGTCGAGGTCGCCCGGGCGCAGGCGCAGGTAGACCTGCGGCACCAGCGCGGTGGTGGTGCTGCCATCGGCCAGGGTGACGGTCTGCTCGACCAGCCAGACAATGTCACTGGTCAGCTGTGCCATCTGCGCTTCGGTCAGCGCCACGCCGGGGCGAAGGCCCCATTCGCTGGCGACCGTGGCACCGGCCTCCAGCAGCGCGCGGTACTGCGCCTCGTCACTGGCGTAGCCGTCGAGGAAGCGGCGACCGGTCAGCTGGCCGATCTGCTCGCGCACCAGCTTCTGCTCGTAGTACCCATCACCCAGCCGCTTCTGCACGGTATCGGGCGAGTAGCCCATCTGGCCCAGCAGATGGTCCGAACTCAGCCAGGTCTTGTGGTCGGTGAAGCGCGGATCGGTCTCGACCAGATAGTGGCCGCCGTTGGGGTTGACGTTGAACAGGCTGGCGCTCGGCGCGCGCGTGTCCGGTGCACCCATCGCGATGCGATCCGGCGATCCTCCACTGGCTGCGACCACGCGCGGCCCGGACGTACCGGTGTTGCCGCTCACGCCGCCGACGCTGCTCCCTTGCTGGGTACTGGCACCATCGGCCGCCTGTGCCAGCGCGCGTTCGGCACCGGTGCCGGCGGACTGGCCCGGCCCCTGCGCACCGCCATGGCCCGGCCCATTCGGCAGCGCCGTGGGCCCCTGCACGTTGAGGTTGGCCATGGCCGAACCGTTCTGCACGTTCGGCGCGTTTCGCCCCTGGTTGAGGTTGCTCAGGTCACCGACGTCGATGCTCAACGAGCCGCCGCTGACAATGCTGCCGCCAATCTTACCGGTCACCTCGGAAATGGCCGGAGCACTCCAGGTCATCACATCCCCGCCGAACGTGTGGCTGACGTTGGAGAACTGGTGCGTGCGATACAGCGTGGCCGCCAGGTTCTCCACCTTTGCCGCGCCGGTCAGTCCGGTGATGTCCAGATCGCCGCCGGCGGCAATGCTGCCGTAGTGGTTGCGCAGGTCATCGCTGCGGATGCGCATCGCACCGCCTGACCGGATGACCGCATCGGCACCGACGCTCGGCTGCAACACATCTTCGGTCACGGTGCGCGTGGCCAGGCGATACTGCTCGTTGGCACTGGTGGAGTTGCCGCCCGCAAACTGTGGGCTGGTCAGAATGCGGTCGGGATCGTAGTCCTTGTAAGTCCACAACTGCACGCAGTTGGTCGTACAGGTGCCATACGCTGACGAGTAGGTGAGTTTGTCATCGACGTAGCGGAATGCCGGCGAATCGGGATGCAGGGTGGCCAGCTCGGCAAACGGATCGTCGGCACCAGCGGCAACCTGGTCCGGATTGACCTGGTTGTCCTGGCGGCCGACGTAGTACATCACCACCGTGCCGTCCTGCACGTTCAGCCGCGCACGCTCACCCAGCGCGGCATACAGCCCACCGCGCCCGAAGAAGTAGGCACTGGTCTGCGCGGTCAGTCGTACCACCGCACGGTGCACGGTGAAGCCATCCGGCGTGATGTGCGGCGTGTCTTCCAGGATATCGGTCGGGTTGAGGTAGTACACCTCGTGCGCCGAATAGTGACTGGTACTGCGAATGTCCTCGGTGCCATTCTTGCCGTTGCGCCACCAGGCGGGTCGATCCATGCGCACCGGAGCGTTCACGGCGGTGGTCTGTGTGATGACCACGTTCTCGCGGATGTTGTTGACCACCTGCGCATCGATGGACAGGTTGCCGGTGACATCGATGACCGAGCTGATGTTGTCGATCCGCCCGGCAATGCCGCTGGCGATGCGATCGGCACTCAGCGTGCCGCCGATGGCAGCATCACCGCCGCTGTAGATCAGGCCCTTGCCGGTGTTCTGCAGCTCGCGCACGCCCAGGTCCAGGCGCTCGCGTGCAGCCACGGTGCCGACGCGGGTGGCACCACCGGCCTCTTCGGCGCGATTCTTCAGCACGCCGGTGGAGATCGCCACGCGATCACCATAGATGCGCCCGGTGCCAAGATTGTCGATTTCGCCGGCCTCCAGGTGGGTCAGCGCGCCATCGATCAGGCCCCGGTTGGTCAGCTGGCCACGGGCATTGAGGTGGGTCGTGCCCTGGCTGGATATCTCACCCGAGGCCGCATTGGTGATGTTCTGGGCGTTGAGGTCGAGGTTGCCACCGCGCACCACACCCTGGTTGTCGAGGTCGCCGGACAGGTTCAGCGACAGCGTGCCGTTGGCGATCCATTCGCCACGTTGGCGCATGCCCTGCTGCAGGGTGAGGCCGAGGTCACGCTGCGCATGCACCTGGCCGTCTTCGCTGAGCGCACGTGCGACCAGGGTCTGGCTGCCATCGGCGCGCAGCAGGCCGCCGCTGTTGGCGACGTTGTCCGCCTGGCTGTCCAGGTTGCCGCCGGTGCTGATCACGCCGCCGGTGTTCTCCAGCTGGCCGTTGATCTGCAGCCGCGCACCGCCATCAGTGACGACCTGGCCCTGGCTGTTGTCCAGCCACTGTGCACCGAACTGCAGCTGGCCCGCCTGCAAGCCACGCGTGCCGTCGCCGCCACGGGTGTTGCGGTTGTCCACGCTGGCGGCCGTGAGGGTCAGCAGCTGGCCGGCCGCGATCGCGCCGGCGGCGTTGTCCAGATGCCCGTCCAGGGTCAGGTCGAGGTTGCGCCCGGCCTGCACGCGACCACTGGCATTGGCCAGGCTCGCCGCCTGCAGCGACAGTTTCGCGGCGCTGGCAAGTGTTCCACCGGAACTGTTGTCGACGCGGGCCAGCAGCAAGCGCGCATCGCCTTGTGCATTGACTGCGCCGCCACGGTTGTCCAGCACGCCACCATCCAGCTGCAGCTTCCCGGCCGCCAGCAATCCACCGCTGCCGGCGGTGGCGCGGTTGTCGATGTCCTGCCCGGCCGTGTTGATGGCCAGGTCGGCCGCCGACTGCACGCGACCGCCCTGGTTGTCCATCGCGCCACTGCGAACGATCAGGTCGCCCTTCTGCGTGCCCAGCGTGCCGGCGCGGTTGTCCAGCCGCTGGCCGCGGGTATCGATGTCCAGCTGGCCGCCCAGCAGCGTGCCGCGCTGGTTGAGCAGGCCGTTGCCCTGCAACTGCAGCCGTTCGCCGGCCTGCATCGCGCCGTCGCTGTTGTCCACGCCTGCCGCCGTGGTCGCGCTCAGGTCCTTGCCAGCGACCAGGGTGCCGTGGCGGTTGTCGAGACTGCCGGCGCCCAGGGTCATCGTGCCGGTGCTGGACAGCAGCCCCTGCTCGCCATTGTCGAGACGACCCTCAACGCTCAGCACCAGCGCGCTGCCGCCCGCATGCACGGTGCCGCCCTGGTTGCCGAGGCTGGCCGCGGTGACCGTGCCGGCACCGCCGAGCAGGATGCGGCCCTTCTGGTTGTCCAGCGCCTGGCCGATCGCCAGCGTGGAGTGACCCGCGCCTGCACCCTGCAGCGTGCCCTGTGCATTGATCAGCTGCTGCGCGGTGACAGCCAGCGCGCCATTGCTGGCCAGCGAACCGCCGCGATTGTCCAGCACACCCTGTACGCGCAGGCGCAGCGCGTCTTCACCGGTTGCGGTGAGCGTGCCACCGGCGGTGGTCAGGGTATCGGCGGTGATGTCGACGCGGCGCGCCGAGGCGGTTGCCGCGGTCAGATCGAGGTTGGCGCCGTCCAGCGCGAAGCTGCCATTGCTGAGCACGCTGCCGCCGTTGCCCAGCAGGGTCTTCGCCGAGACCTGCAGCTGGCCGCTCCCCGCGTGCTGGATCCTGCCTGCACGGTTGTCCAGCACCTGTGCCAGCAGGGCCAGGTCGCCATTGCTGGCCAGCGTGCCACCGGCATTGCCCAGCGTCGTGGCCTTGATGCGACTGGCGCCTTCGCCGCTGGCGATGATGCGGCCACCGGCGTTGTCGAGCGTGGTTGCCTCAAGGTCGAGGCGATCGGCGCCCAGCGTCGCGTCACGATGATCCACGTCGCCAGCACGCAGGGTCAGCGTGGCCGAGGAGACCAGCGTGCCCTTGCTGCCGTCCAGGCGGCCGGTGGTGATGTCCAGGCCCTGGTTGCCGGCCTGGCGGATGCTGCCGCCACTGTTGTCCAGCCGTGCGGAAGTGACCGTCAGGCGATTGGCGTTGCTGGCGATCGTGCCTTCGTGGTTGTCCAGCGCAGCGACGATCTGCAGCGTGCTGTCAGCCGTTCCGGCACCGCTGAGCGTGCCCTTGCGGTTGATCAGTTCACCGGCCTGAACATCCAGCGCGCCGTTGCCGGCGATCGTGCCGCCGCTGTTGTCCAATGCCTGCGCCACACGCACTAGCAGCGCCTCGCTGCCAGTCGCACTGAGGCTGCCGCCGGCATTGTCCAGGCGCTGCGCATCGATGGCGGTGCGCTCGGCCTGGGTAACGCTGCCGGCGCCGAGCACAAGCTCGCCCCCTTCCAGCGTCAGCGACGACTGGCTGAGGATCCGGCCCGCCGCGCCCTGCAGGCTGTCGGCCCGGATCTGCAAGGTGCCTCTGCCCGCGTGTTCGATCGCGCCGCCGCGGTTGTCCAGGCGCGCTGCCTGCAGCTGCACATCACCAGTACCGGCCAATCGGCCACCGTTGCTGTTGTCCAGCAGCTCGCGGGCCAGCACCTGCAGCGCACCACTGCCTGCGGCCAGCACCTTGCCGCCCTGGTTGAGCAGGCTGCCAACCTGCAGCTGCACCTGGCCATTGCCGGATATCGCGCCGCCCGTGTTGTCCAGGGAGTCGCGCACCGTCAGCGCCACACCCTGCGTGCCGGCCGACTGCAGCGTGCCCTTCTGGTTGTCGATGCGACCGGCGTCGATGCGCAGGCCGCCGTTGCCGACGATCTGGCCGCCCTGATTGTCGAACGCATCGCGCACGTCCAGCGCCAGCGCCGAGACACCCTGCGAGACGATCTGGCCCTGGCGGTTGCGCAGTGCCCCGGCGTGGATCTGCACACTCTGCGCCGATGTCGTGCCACCACTCACGTCCAGCTCGCCGCCGGACAGCACCAGCGCGCCGTTGCTGAGCAGACGCCCTTCGCTGCCACGCAACGTATCGGCCTGCACGCTCAGGATGCCGGTGCCAGCCTGCTGAACCAGGCCGTTGCTGTTGTCCAGCGTGGTCGCGACCAGTGCCAGATCGCCGTTGCCGGCCAACGTGCCGCGGGCACTGTTGTCCAGCGTCGTGGCCTTCACCGAACTGGCCCCGCTACCCAGCGACAGCAGGCTGCCGCCCCGGTTGTCCAGCGTCGCGGCCAGGATCTCGAACCCGGCCGCACTGAGCGAACCGTTGCGCAGATCGGCGTTGCCGACCGACCATTGCAGGCGGCCCAGGGTACTCAGTCGCCCACCGCTGCCGGCCCAGTCGCCCGTATCCAACGCGAGACCACCGCCACCGGCATGTTCGATGCGGCCTCCCGCATTGCCGACCTGGCCTGCGCGCAATGCAAGCCGCGTGGCATTGGTGGCCAGCAGGCCACCGTCGTTGTTGAACAGGCCCTGCACCGTCCACGACGATGCCGCCTTGCCGGCGTGGCGCAGTTCACCACCGCGGTTGTCGAGCGCCTGCGCATCCAGCGACAGGTCGCCGGCCACGCTCAGCGCACCCTTCTGGTTCGACAACAGGCCCACCTGCAGCGCGGCATCGCCATGCACCTGCAGCGTGCCGCCGTCATTGCGCAGCTCCCCCCCAGCCTGCAGCGCGCTCACGCCCAGGCGACCGCCGCTGTTGTCGAGACCCTTGCGTGCGGCCAGTGACACCGAGCCGCCGTTGCTGATGCTGCCGCCGTCGTTGTCCAGCGTACCGGCGATGGCGATCAGGCCCTCGGCCAGGGGCAGCTCCGGCGACGTCGGCGTGCCCGCCGAGCCCCCATTGCCGCCTCCGGTTCCCGGCGTTCCCGGCGTGCCGGTTCCGGGTGTTCCACCGCCACTGCCGGGCGACGCGCCGCTGCCAGCGCCGCTCCCGTTACCACTTGATGCCATGGCATCCAGTGCACCCAACAGGCCATTGCTACGGTTGCTGGCTGCGTCGGCCTTGAGTGCCAGCGCTTGCACACCGGTCTGTTCAATGGCGCCGCCATGGTTGCGCAACCCCTGCGCCTGCAGCTGCAGGCGCTGTGCATTGAGCGTGCCGTTGCTGTTGTCCAGCGTGCCACCGGCGGTGATCGCAACTTCGCGCGTGGCGGCGATGGTGCCGCCATTGGCAAGATCGCCACCGGCCTGCACGCGCACGTTCTGCCGCGACTGCAGGGCGCCGATGTTTTCCAGCCGGCCATCCACCGTCACCACCAGCTCGCCGGCCTGTGCGCCAATGCTGCCGGCATTGCGCACGCCCACGCCGTGCTCATTGCCGACCAGCCAGATCTTGTTGGCGAACATGCCGCCCAGCGCACCAACGTCCAGCGCGAAGGCCGGCGCCTCGCCGCTGGCCGCGGTCGCACTGGCCTGGCTATGGTCGGCACTGACCACGTTGTTGCCCAGCGTCGCCTGCAACTGATTGGCCCAGATGCCGGCGTTGACCTGCAACGAACGGGTGATCAGGTCGGTGTAATCGGCACGGCTGGTGTCCAGGCCATCGCCATCGATCTGGATCGCGCCCCCTGTGACGCGGTAGCCCTCAAGTGCGCCTGCACCCGTGAACATCGGCGTGCCGGTGGTCAGGGTCACCCGGCTGGCATTGAGGAAACCGCCGCCATTGACCTGGATGCCGGCCGGGTTGGCAATGATCACCTCGGCGCGCTGCCCGGCCACTTCCACATAGCCGTTGAGCCGGCTGGCCCGACCATTCACTTCATTGAGGATGACCCGTGCACTGCCGGTGGCAAGCCACGGGTTGCCCTGCACCCAGCCGCCCAGCTGCGTCTGCACCTGGCCGCGGGCGTTGTTGAGGATGACGCCATCGCGGCCCACGTCGAACTGCGAATAGCGGTTGCGCGACACACCCGCCGCCGACGGCGTGGTGATGTTCACCATCGGCACGCCATTGGGTGCCGTCACCATCGTCGGCCGTTCACGGCCCGGCGCATTCGGATCGGAAATGATGCGCGCATCGGACTGCGCCAGCGCAGGCGTTGCCAGGCTGACCCAGCCCAGTGAGCACATCAGTGCGAAGCCCAGCGGCGACAGCGCAGCGCTCTGCCGGCCCGGCACATGGCCGACCAGGCCACCGCCGCCCTTCACCAGCTCCGAAGCCACCTGCCAGACGCGCAGCGCGCGGTTGAAAACCAGACGATAGATAGTGTTCATGTCACGTGTCCTTGTGGCAGATCAGTAGCGCCAGGCCAGGCTGAAGCCGAATGTGGTGTAGTCGGTGGGGAAATGGGCGGGTTTGCGCAGCGCCGAACCCACGAAGCCATCCCAGGAAAGCTGCTGCCAGCCGCCGCGCAGGCCCAGTGCCATGCCGGCCAGGTCATGGCCGGACTGCCACTGCGCGGATGGGCCGCCGATGCGGCCGTAGTCGGCAGCCACGTAGAACTCCTGGCCGCCACCGATACCGAGCGAAAGATCGTTGCGCAGCGACCAGCCACGCTCGCCGCTGAGCGAGCTTTCACCGTCGAAACCGCGCACGGTATAGCGGCCACCGATGGCGAAGCGATCCTGCGGCGAGAGTGGCGTGCGGTTCCACTGCGCCCGCCATGCGGCGGTGTAGCGCAGGCGCTGCCTGCCCAGCTGGAACGGCACGCTGAACTGCGCGTCGGCAGTGATCAGCTTCATCCGCGAGGTGCCTTCCAGCGGCAACGTCGGGTTCCACAACTGCGCCATCTCTTCCGGCGAACGCAGTGCGTGGAAGGCGCCCGTGCCACGCCGGTAGGCCACGCTGGCATCGAGCGTGGCAGTGCCGATGAACTGCTTGTGGGTCAGGCCCAGTTCCCAGCCAGCGGTGCGGCGGCGCTGCACTTCGATCTCGGTATCGTCGATGTAGTTCTTCGACTCGCGCTGCCAGCCGCGTGCGTAGGCACTGAACTTGATCTTGGCATTGCGCAGCAGCAGCCGGTCCACCCGCGCTTCGGCGTTTTGGCTGCGGCCGCTGTAGTCATAGCTTTCAAAGGCACCAACCACGTTCTGGCTGTAGTCGTAAGCGCTGGCGGTCGCACCGAACAGCCAATAGCCGTAGGGCACGTCGTAGTGCGCGGTCCAGCTGTCGGTGTCCTTGCCGCGGCCGTTGAACACGCCACGGCCGGCGCTGATGTAGAACAGCTCGTTCAGGCCCAGCGGATTGTCCAATGACAGCGTGGCATTGGCCTGCAGCTTGCCGGTGCCGCGGCTGCCGGCATCGTCCAGGGTGACGCTGGCGCGCACCGGTGAGCGCTGCGTCCAGTCGATCTGCAGGTCGCTCTGGCCTGGCGCCGCGCCCTCGCCGTCGGCCGGCGCGATCTTGATGTCGGCGCTGACGGTGGGCACGCGCTGCAGGTTCTCCAGCCCCTGCTCGATGTCACGCAGGTTGAGCAGGCCGCCGCTGCGGATCGGCAGTGCATTGGCGAGGACCGGATGCCGTCCCTGCGCGTCGGAGAACACGGCCTCGCGGAACCGGCCCGGCACCACCGACAACGCCAGCGTGCCCTGGTTGAGGTCCTGCGGTGCGGACAGCACGCGCGTGGTGACATAGCCACGGGCGATGATCGCGTTCTGCACACGCTTCATCACCACGTTGATGCCTTCGGTTCCCAGGCAACGGCCAGTGGCCGGATCGTCCGTCGGGTCGGCCGCCGCCAGTGCCCAACCGAAGCGCTGGCTGTCTTCGCCTTCCAGCACGATGCGATCGATGCGTACGCACGGGTGCTCCTGCGCCGGCAGGCGGTCGCTCTCCTTCTGCGCGTCCCGCTCCAGGCGGACGTCGGGACGTTGTTCCTGCTGCTCGCGCAGCACGCGTTCGCGCTCCTGCTGCCGCAGCAGTTCCTGCGCGGCGGGATCACCGGCCTGCTGGGCGGTCGCCGGCCATGCGGCAACGGCGAGCATCAATGACCAACCACGATGGAGCCTCGGCCCCGGGTGCTTCTTCCCTGTTTCCACGCTACGTTCCATTCGAAATCGTCCTGCCAGCCGCAGTGCTGCAGGAACGTGAACCGAGGCTGCGCCACCATGGACAGCCACGGCATCGCGCGACAGGCGCAATGCCGCAGTACAGATCGGCCGGCGCGGGAGTTTCTGAAGGATGAATTTCCGCAGGGCGCGCGTCAGCCCGGTGCAAGGGCTCGCGGCAAAGCGTTGGCAGGTTGCGGAACGAGCGTTCGCCTCGTACCTGCAAAGCGGCACATGCGGCTGCACGACAGCCGTGCAGCGAAGTGCAGCCGCCAAGTATGCGGTGCACGGCCCACGCCCGCAAAGCGAATCCGTTCAGCCGCACACACCCTGCGCGCGGGTCACGCTACAGTCGGCGCATGACCATCGTCCTACAGATTGAAGGCGCCGCCATCGATGACATCGCCAGCCTGTACGCGGAGATCAACCGCGTGTTCATGGCTGGCGAGGCGTGGCAGCTCGGGCCAAGCCTTGATGCGCTGGACGACCTGCTGCATGGCAGTTATGGCGCGTTGGCCGGCCAGGCGCAGGCCACGCTGATCTGGCGCGATATTGCCCACAGCCGCAAGGCCCTGGGCATGGAGACCACCCGCCAATGGCTGCAGGCAAAGCTGGACACACCGGGCAGCTTCAACACGCAGGCCATTGCCCACCAGCTGCAGGCCCTGCAACGGGGCGAAGGCCCGACCTACTTCGAGATCGTCATGGAGATTTTCACCAGCCACCGGCAGATCACGCTGGTCCCGGCCTGACTCCTTTACGTGCCGTACCGGCCTGCCACCGGTGGCGGCAGCCCTGCGCCCCAGCAGTTACCATGGACGGCCCTGTACCCGCTCCGCTGCGGCCGCCCT
Organism: Stenotrophomonas sp. GD03777; assembly: GCF_029842485.1. Taxonomy (NCBI): domain Bacteria; kingdom Pseudomonadati; phylum Pseudomonadota; class Gammaproteobacteria; order Lysobacterales; family Lysobacteraceae; genus Stenotrophomonas; species Stenotrophomonas sp. GD03777. Next base: position 7,441 of record NZ_JAOCGL010000010.1, on the reverse strand, counting down.
CCGGCGTGGCCGGATGCCCAGATCCACGAGTCCCATGTCCAAAGACAAGTCCGCCGAACACACCCCGCTGATGAAGCAATTCTTCGCAGCCAAGTCCGAGTACCCGGACCTGCTGCTGTTCTTCCGCATGGGCGACTTCTACGAGCTGTTCTACGACGATGCGCGCAAGGCCGCGCGCCTGCTCGACATCACCCTGACCCAGCGTGGCAGCTCCGGCGGCGCACCGATTCCGATGGCCGGCGTGCCGGTGCATGCCTACGAGGGCTACCTGGCACGGCTGGTGGCGCTGGGCGAGTCAGTGGCGATCTGCGAGCAGATCGGTGACCCGGCGCTGGCCAAGGGCCTGGTCGAACGCAAGGTGGTGCGCATCGTCACCCCCGGAACCGTCACCGACGAAGCGCTGCTGGACGAGCGCCGTGACACCCTGCTGATGGCGCTGTCGCGCACGAAGCAGGGCTACGGCCTGGCCTGGGCCGACCTGGCCGGTGGCCGCTTCCTGGTCAACGAAGTGGAAACCGACGACGCCCTGGAAGCGGAACTGGCCCGACTGGAGCCGGCCGAGCTGCTGGTGCCCGACGAAGAGAACTGGCCGGAATTCCTGCGCCAGCGCACCGGCGTGCGCCGTCGCGCCCCCTGGTTGTTCGACGCCGACAGCGGCCGCCGCCAGCTGCTAAACTTCTTCAAGCTGCATGACCTGAGCGGCTTCGGCATCGATGACAAGCCGCGCGCGACCGCTGCCGCAGGTGCCCTGCTCGGCTATGTCGAGGAAACCCAGAAGCAGCGCCTGCCGCACCTGACTTCGATCGCGATGGAAACCGCTGGCGAGGCGATCGCGATGAATGCCGCCACCCGTCGCCACCTGGAACTGGATACGCGCGTCGACGGCGATACCCGCAATACCCTGCTGGGCGTGCTCGACAGCACGGTGACGCCGATGGGCGGCCGCCTGCTGCGGCGCTGGCTGCACCGCCCGCTGCGCCTGCGCGAGGTGCTGGTGCAGCGCCACCATGCGGTGGAAACCCTGATCGATCGCGGCAGCGACGCCGACATCCGCGAACAGTTCCGCCGCCTGGGCGACCTGGAACGCATCCTCACCCGCGTCGCGCTGCGATCGGCGCGCCCGCGCGATTTTTCCACCCTGCGTGATGGCCTGGGGCTGCTGCCCGCCGTGCGCGAGGTGCTGGCGCCACTGGACTCGCCGCGCCTGCAGGCCCTGCACGCCGCGCTGGGCGAGCATGACGCGTGCGCGCAGCTGCTGGCCAGCGCCATTGCCGAAATGCCGCCACTGAAGCTGAGCGACGGCGGCGTGCTGGCCGACGGCTTCGATGAAGAGCTGGACGAGCTGCGCCGCCTGTCCACCCATGCTGACCAGTTCCTGGTCGATCTGGAACAGCGCGAACGCGAAAGCAGCGGCATTCCCACCCTGAAGGTGGGCTACAACCGCGTGCACGGCTACTACATCGAGATCAGCAAGGGCCAGTCCGACCGTGCGCCGGTGCACTACACCCGCCGCCAGACGCTGACCAATGCCGAGCGCTACATCACCGAAGAACTGAAGGCGTTCGAAGACAAGGTGCTGTCCGCGCGCGACCGTTCGTTGTCGCGCGAGAAATACCTGTACGAGCAGCTGCTGGACACCCTCGGCGAACAGCTGGAACCGTTGAAGCAGTGCGCCGCTGCGCTGAGCGAACTGGACGTGCTGGCCGCCTTCGCCGAGCGCGCGCAGGCGCTGGACTGGTCGCGGCCGGAACTGGAAACGGCACCGTGCCTGAAGATCGAGCGTGGCCGCCATCCGGTGGTCGAAGCGGTGCGTGAGCAGCCGTTCGAACCGAACGACCTGGACCTGCATCCCGACCGTCGCATGCTGGTCATCACCGGCCCGAACATGGGCGGTAAATCGACCTACATGCGGCAGAACGCGCTGATCGTGCTGCTGGCCCACATCGGCAGCTTCGTGCCGGCCAGCCGTGCGGTTATCGGTCCGATCGACCGCATCCTGACCCGCATCGGCGCCGGTGACGACCTCGCCCGCGGGCAGTCGACCTTCATGGTCGAGATGGCCGAGACCAGCTACATCCTGCATCACGCCACCGCCCATTCGCTGGTGCTGATGGACGAGATCGGCCGCGGCACCTCCACCTACGACGGCCTGGCGCTGGCCGATGCGGTCGCACGTCACCTGGCCTACCAGAACCGCTGCTATACGCTGTTCGCGACCCACTACTTCGAGCTGACCGCGCTGGCCGACGAACAACACGAGGGCGGCCGCAGCGGCATTGCCAACGTGCACCTGGATGCCGTCGAGCACGGTGAAGCGCTGGTGTTCATGCACGCGGTGAAGGACGGTCCGGCCAACCGCAGCTTCGGCCTGCAGGTGGCCGCACTGGCCGGCCTGCCGCGCACTACCGTGGCGCAGGCACGGCGGCGCCTGGCCGAGCTGGAGCAGCGCGGCGGTGAAAGCCATGCCGCCGAGCTGGCGCCGCAGGCATTGGATGCGCCGCAGCAGTTCGGCCTGTTCAGCGCCCCGGCCAGCAAGGCGCAGGAAGCGCTGGCGGCGATCGACCCGGACGAACTGACGCCCAAGCAGGCGCTGGAAGCCCTGTACCGGTTGAAAGCGCTGCTGTGACTGCAACGCATAGAGACGGCCTCCGGCTGCCATGCAGGAGGCCTCTTGAAAGTCTCTGCAAATCCGATTTTGCGTTTCAATTGACAGAATCTATCAATCTGAACGGATCATTCGATTATTCATTTCATCTGGCCCTAGCTAAAGTCGAGTGAAGATGTTCCACCCCGTCTTCACCCGCAGGAGCCAGCCATGAGCCAGTCCGATAACAACAGTCCCAAGTGCCCGTATCACACCGCTCCGTCGCCGGCAGAAGGCGCCCAGCAGCAGCGTGAGCTGAGCACGACGCCGAAGCAGAAGCACGGCGACGATCCGGTCACGCCGATGACCACGGCCTTCGGCGCACCGGTGGTGGACAACCAGAACAGCAAGACCGCTGGCCCGCGCGGCCCGCTGCTGATGGAAGACGTGTGGCTGCTGGAAAAGCTGGCCAACCTCAACCGCGAGATCATTCCCGAGCGCCGCATGCATGCCAAGGGATCGGGTGCGTTCGGTACCTTCACCGTCACCCACGACATCAGCAAGTACACCCGCGCCAAACTGTTCGAGAAGGTGGGCAAGCAGACCGAGATGTTCGCACGCTTCACCACGGTGGCCGGCGAGCGTGGTGCCGCCGACGCCGAGCGTGACATCCGCGGCTTCGCACTGAAGTTCTACACCGAAGAAGGCAACTGGGACCTGGTCGGCAACAACACGCCGGTGTTCTTCCTGCGCGACCCGCGCAAGTTCGCCGACCTCAACAAAGCGGTCAAGCGCGACCCGCACACCAACCTGCGAAGCGCGCGCAACAACTGGGACTTCTGGACGCTGCTGCCCGAAGCCCTGCTGCAAGTGACCGTGGTGATGAGCGACCGCGGCATTCCGCGCAGCTTCCGCCACATGCATGGTTTCGGCTCGCACACCTACAGCTTCACCAACGCCGACAGCGAGCGCTTCTGGGTCAAGTTCCACTTTGTCAGCCAGCAGGGCATCGAATCGCTGACCGACGCGCAGGCGCAGATCCTGGTCGGCCATGACCGCGAAAGCCACGGCCGCGACCTGTTCGACGCGATCGAGAAGGGCGACTTCCCGAAGTGGAAGCTGTTCATCCAGGTCATGCCGGAGCTGGAGGCGGAAACCTACCGCATCCATCCGTTCGACCTGACCAAGGTATGGCCGAAGAGCGACTACCCGCTGATCGAAGTGGGCCAGTTCGAACTGAACCGCAACCCGGTCAACTGGTACCAGGACGTGGAGCAGTCGGCGTTCGCACCGAGCAACCTGGTGCCGGGCATCGGCCCGTCGCCGGACAAGATGCTGCAGGCACGCCTGTTCGCCTATTCCGATGCGCAGCGCTACCGGCTGGGCGTGAACCACCACCAGATTCCGGTGAACGCCGCACGCTGCCCGGTGCACAGCAATCACCGCGATGGTGCGATGCGCGTGGATGGCAACTACGGCGGCCTGCCGCATTACGAACCGAACAGCTACGGCCAGTGGCAGGAACAGCCGCAGTACCGCGAACCGCCGATGAAGATCCGCGGCGACGCCGACTTCTGGAACTTCCGTGAGGACGACGCCGACTACTTCAGCCAGCCCGGTGCGCTGTTCCGCAGCTACAACCAGGCACAGAAGGACCGCCTGTTCGCCAACACCGCCCGCGCCCTGGGCGATGCACCGGACTTCATCAAGCAGCGCCACATCGACAACTGCAGCAAGGCCGACCCGGCCTACGGTGCCGGCGTCGCCGCAGCCCTCAAGGCGCTGGCCAGCCAGCCATCGGATCCGTTCAAGCCGGCGCAACCGGAAGCGGACTTCCCTACTGCGACCCCGGGCGCGGAAGACATCGAGCTCTGATCGCCCTCCCCGTGTAAGGCACGCCGCCCCCCTGTGAGGCGGCGTCGCCGTTTTAACGGTCCGCGTCGTACCTTCTGCACGCCCCACCCCAATCAAGGAATCCGCAGATGAGCCTGACCGATGAACTTCTCGCCAAACTGCAGGGCGCGCCGCTGCAGCAGGTCTCCCAGCAGCTCGGTATCAGCGATACCCAGGCTTCCGGTGCGATCAGCGCCGCACTGCCGGTGCTGATGGGCGCGCTGGGCAACAACGCCTCGCAGCCACAGGGCGCACAGGCGCTGCTCGGCGCACTGCAGAACAACCACAGCGGCCTGGACCTGGGCAGCGTGCTCGGCTCGGTACTGGGTGGCGGTGGCGGTGGTGCCGCCAGCGATGGCGCCGGCATCCTCGGCCACATCTTCGGCGGCAGCCAGCAGAAGGTCGAAAGCGGGCTGGCGCAGGCTACCCAGCTGGACAGCGGCCGCACCAGCCAGTTGCTGCAGATCCTCGCACCGATCGTGATGGCCTTCCTCGCCCAGCGTCTCGGTGGCGGCCAGGCCGATGCCGGCTCGCTCAGCCAGGCGCTTGGCCAGGAAAAGCAGCACGTGCAGCAACAGGGTGGTCTTGCCGGTGGCCTGCTCGGCAGCCTGCTGGACCAGGACGGTGACGGCCAGCTCGGCGTGGGCGATCTGCTGAAGATCGGCGGCAGCCTGCTCGGCGGCAAGCGCTGACGCCTGCGGGCGCCCGACCCGGTCCGGCGCCGCATCATTTACAGCGCGTCAATATCGCCCAGCGCGCGGATCAACCGGCGCGCGCGCTTGTCCGGCTTGTGCTCCGGCGGCTGGAACCCGTCACGCGCGGCGATGCGCAGCGCACGCTGTTCGGCACGACGCGCCTTGGAGGCCTCGCTCTCGGCATACAGCTGCTGCGCCGTCGCTGCGGGCCCGCGCTGATCGCTCAGGCCGAGCACCTGGACCTCGAAATGCTCTTCACCACGGTCGACCTGAAGCTGTTCGCCCACGCGCACCGCGCGTGAGGATTTCGGACGCTGCCCGGCAACGCTGACCTTGCCGGTCTCGATCGCCTGCTTGGCCAGGCTGCGGGTCTTGAAGAAACGGGCCGCCCACAACCAGATGTCCAGGCGGACACTGGGTGACAGCGGGGAAAGCTCGGGCATGGGGGCAGGCTACTCCAGTGGCTTGTTGAGGGGACGCGGGTTGTCCGGGTCGGCCCGGCAGCCGGTGCCGCCGATCAATGGCCGCACCCCGGAGGCCAGGTCCTGGCGCTGGCTGCCGACCAGACACTCGGGACGGTCGGTTGGCCGGATCTGGGTATCACCCAGCCGGTCGTCCATCGAACATGCGGCCAATACGACGCTGATCAAGGCCAGCGCCAGCCTCCGCTCCACCTGCAGTCGTTGATGCATTGCCACATCCCGCAAACCGGCGTGGTGCTAGTGTGCGCCTCCCGGGATTCGATCACCACTCCATGGCCAAGGCACCGCTTGACCTGACCTCCGGCCCGATCGGGCGCAATCTCCTGTTGTTCTCCCTGCCGATCCTGGCGGGCAACATCGCGCAGTCGCTGAACGGCTCGGTAAACGCGGTCTGGGTCGGGCGCTTCCTCGGCGAGGCGGCACTGACCGCCACCGCGAACGCCAACAACATCATGTTCTTCCTGATCGGCTCGGTGTTCGGTTTCGGCATGGCCTCCACCATCCTGATCGGCCAGGCGATCGGCGCGCGCGACATCGTGCAGGCGCGGCGCGTGGTCGGCACCAGCGCCACCTTTTTCATCGGCCTGTCGGTGATCATCGCCCTCGCCGGCTGGTTCATGGCCCATCCGCTGCTGGCGGCGATGGGCACGCCGGCCGCTTCGCTGCCATTGGCCGAGGCCTACCTGCAGATCATCTTCCTGGCGATGCCGACGCTGTACGCGTTCGCCTTCCTCACCGCCGCGCTGCGCGGTGCCGGTGATTCACGCACGCCGTTCCGCTTCCTGATGGTGTCGGTGGCGCTGGACATCGTGCTGAACCCGGTACTGATCTTCGGCATGGGGCCGTTTCCCGCGCTGGGTATCGCCGGCTCGGCGTGGGCCACACTGGTCGCGCAGACGCTGTCGCTGGCCGGCCTGCTGCTGTACATGCGGCACAAGCGCCACACCCTGTGGCTGGGCCGCGCCGACATGCGCCTGTTCAAGCTCGACATGACCATCCTCAAGGCGCTGGTGGTCAAGGGCGTGCCGATGGGCCTGCAGATGGTGCTGATCTCGCTGTCGGTGATCCTGCTGATGACCATGGTCAACCAGTACGGGACCGACACCGGCGCGGGCTACGGCGCTGCCCTGCAACTGTGGAACTACCTGCAGATGCCAGCGATGGCGATCGGTGCAGCGTGCTCTTCGATGGCCGCACAGAACGTGGGGGCGCAGCGCTGGGATCGCGTGCGCGGCACCGCGCGCCAGGGCGTGCTGTTCAACTTCCTGCTGACCGGCGCGTTGATCCTGCCGCTGGTGCTGTTCGATCGCCAGCTGCTGGCGCTGTTCCTGCCACCGGCCAGCCAAGCGCTGGAGGTCGCGCGCCACCTCAACCACGTAGTGATCGGCTCGTTCCTGTTCTTCGGCGTCAGCTTCGTGATCTCCGGCGTAGTGCGCTCCACCGGCGCGGTGATTCCGCCGCTGCTGATCCTGGCTGGCTCGCTGTGGGGCGTGCGCGTGCCGTTCGCCGAACTGCTGCAGCCGTACTGGGGCGCCGATGCGATCTGGTTGAGCTTCCCGGTCAGCTCGCTGGTGTCGATGCTGCTGTCGCTGGCGTATTACCGCTGGGGTGGCTGGCGCAAGGCGAAGATGATGGGCAAGCCCTCGCATGCCGAAGAACTGGCCACGCCCTCTGAGATTCCCGCCTGCCCACCCTCGCCGGTGGCCGACCCGGATGCCGCACCGCTGCGGTAGTGCCGGCCGCTGGCCGGCAACTTCAAACCCCTCCGCAAGCATCGCAGAACAGCC